>CAMGTC010000134.1 GCA_946061765.1 uncultured Treponema sp. | reverse complement strand
CAGATGCATTAATTTTAGAAGCTTTATAAAGTTTTGACATTGGCACAATAACTTTCTGAAGATTAGAAATGTTTTTAATAACCTGCTGTTCAAGTTCTGTATGAGCCAAAAGTGCTTCTGTGTTTTCGTTAGAGATAGAATCCTGCTGTTTTTCAAGAACTGTTAAATATTCCTGAAATTTTGAACGCTGTTGTTCAAGCAGACTTCTGAATTTTCGTAATAATGCAACTCTTTCATCGAGTTCTTCTTTTGTAATATCTGCCATAGGTTCCTCCCAAAGATTCTGTCTTTTCTACTAACTAACAATATTCAATGAATTTTTTACAACTGGTTCTGGACTATTTGTCTTATTTGCAATAATTCTCCATGAACCTACTAATTCATTTAACATTTTTACAACAAACTGAATTTTAGTTTTATTGTGACTTCCAATTACATCTGAAATTTCTTCGTTAAAATACAAATAAAGGGACATAAGATTTTTAGAGATATCTCCACCTTTTTCCATATCAAGAGAAACTTCGAGTTCTGTAATAATTGCCTGTGCTTTCTGTAGGTGAATTCCAAATTGTTCTATATTTTTTGCCTTTAGTTTGTCATTTTCATCAAATAAAGCTAAAGCTGCATTAAGTTGTTTAATTGCCCCTTCGTAAAGTAAAACAACTAAACGTCCCTGACTTGCAGTTCCAACGTTGTTCTTTTGATATGCACTATATACGTTCTGATATTCCATCTACATCCTCCAATATTTATAGCACTACACATTGTGATTGTCGGAAATATAAAAAATTACTTTAGAAGAAGTTTCAAAATTTTTGGAAAAATATTTTTTTAATAATTAATAGGTTCAATTTCGAGTATTTGATTTACAAAACGTGGCAAGGATTGTAAGGGCTGGCGAAGCCAGTTCCGAAGCGAAGCGAAGGAATGAAGCGATAGCGTAACCCTGAAAAGCCTGATTTTTGCGAAGCAAAAAGCCACCCAAAAAAAAATTCAAAACTCGACATTTGTCCTAATATATTTTTCTTTTATGTGGAAAAATATGTTTTTCTTTATTATATTAAGAACAGGTATTTTTATATCAATTCAATTTATGTGAGTTATAATATGGCTGAAAATCAGAATAAGGACACTAATAATCGACCAGAAGACGAAAATGATCCTTACAGTTTCTTTAAATTTGAAGGACCAGAGCAGAATAATAAGAACAAGAAAAATTCTGGTAATGGAAAAAAGAAATTTCCATTCTGGGCTGTTTTCTTAGTTTGTTTATTTGTTGTTGCAATTCTGGACATGTTTGTTTTTTCAAAACCTGATAATCTTGTAGATTTTTCAGAGTTTAAACAAATGGTTGAAGATGGCGAAATCAATTATGTTGAACTTAGCGATTCTTATTATATTGGCTATGCTTCTACTCCTCTTTCTGGTGATTCTTCAAAAAGTCTGACAATTACTAAAAAATCTGGACCTCAGTATAAAACAACTGCTGTCCTTATGCAGAGTTTTATTGATTTACTTGATAGAAAAAATGTGAGCTATAAATTTGTGCAGAAATCAAATAATTACTTTTTACAGATAATAATTAATATTCTTCCTTTCTTATTATTGATTTTCTTCTATGTAATAATTTTCCGCAGAATGAGTGGTGGTGGCTCTGGCGGAGGTATGGGCAGCATTTTTAATGTTGGTCAGTCTAAAGCTAAGGTTGTAGAAGAAGGTAAAATTAAAACCCGTTTTTCTGATGTTGCCGGTGTTGATGAAGCAAAAGAAGAATTGGTTGAAGTTGTAGATTTCCTTAAAACTCCAAAAAAATATACTGATATTGGTGGTAAGATTCCAAAGGGTGTACTTTTAGTTGGTGACCCTGGTACTGGTAAAACTTTACTTGCCCGTGCAGTTGCTGGAGAAGCAGGAGTTCCTTTCTTTAGTATTTCTGGTTCTGACTTTGTTGAAATGTTTGTTGGTGTTGGTGCTTCTCGTGTTCGTGATTTATTTAAACAGGCCCGAGAAAAAGCTCCTTGTATTATTTTTATTGATGAAATTGATGCTTTAGCTAAATCTCGTGCAAATGGGTTTAGCAGTAATGATGAACGTGAACAGACATTAAATCAGCTTTTGGTAGAAATGGACGGTTTTGATAATGATAAAGGTTTAATCGTACTTGCAGCTACCAACCGTGTTGATGTCCTTGACCCTGCTATTCTTAGACCTGGTCGTTTTGACCGTCAGGTTCCTGTAGAAAAGCCAGATGTAAAGGGACGTGAAGATATTCTTAGAATTCACGCAAAAAATGTAAAACTTGATGAAGATGTAGATTTTGAATCAATTGCTCATGGAACTACAGGTTTTGCTGGTGCAGATTTGGCTAACGTTGTAAACGAAGCTGCTCTTCTTGCTGTTCGTAATGGACGCAAAAAGGTAACAATGGATGATTTTAATGAAGCTATTGATAAGGTAAGTATTGGTCTTAAAAAGAAATCTCGTAAAGATAATAAAAAGCAGATGCGTCTTACTTCTGTTCACGAAACTGGACACGCACTGGTTGCAGCATTTACAGAAGGTCACGAACCTGTTAACAAAATTACTGTTGTTCCTCGTTCACATGGTATTGGCGGTTTTACACAGTATCGTGAAGAAGAGGACGAAAAGTTCTGTCTTACCTATAGAGATATGATTAACGAAGTTGATTGTATGCTTGGTGGTCGAGCCGCAGAAGAGGTAATCTTAGGAGATATTTCTACTGGTGCTTCAAATGATATTGCCCGAGCTACAGATATTCTTAAACAGATGATTGTAACTTATGGTATGTCTGACAAATTCAAGAATATGACTTTAGGAAAAGGAGTTCTTGGTAATCGCGGTGGAGAACCTAATCTTGTTCGTGAATTCTCTGAAGAAACTCAGAATTACATCGATAGTGAAATTGCCAGAATAATGGAAGAACGTTATACATATGTTGTAAAACTTCTTACAGATCATAAAGACCTTCTTGATTACATTGCTAAACGCCTTGAAGAAATTGAAACAATGGAAGGAAAAGAATTCTACGAAATTGTTAAAGGTGAACAGCATTGTAAAGAGCTTACATATCAGTCTGTTGCAGGTTTAGAAAGTTCAGAAAATAAAACTGCTGCAGAAGAGCAGTTAAAAGGTGAAGATGATATATCTCAAAAAGATAAATCATCTTCTTCAGATGATGAAAATAAAAAAACTGAAGAATAGACCTTATTTTTCTGGTAAATAGACAATTATTCTTATAAGTATTATAATGCACAGATATGAAAAAAGGATTTATTTCTATTTGTGCATTTTTTGTTTCTGCTTTAGTTTTTGCTCAGAATATTACAACAGCCAGTGCTTATTTTAAGACTGTATCAGAGTATTATGCAACCATTAAAGATTACGAAGTTGATTTTGAAATCAAAATGGATAATAAAGAAACTAAAGGTAAAATTTCTTATAAAGCTCCTGATTTACTTAGATTAGATTATTCAAATCCTGAAGAACAGGTAATTGTTTTTAATGGAGATACTCTTACAATTTATCTACCAGAAAGTTCTGCAGTTTTACAGCAGCATATAAATCCTTCTTCCGGAGCTGCCGCCGCAAATGCCACAACTTCACAGGGACTTTCTCTTTTAAGTCGCTATTATTCCGTTGCCTACGAAACAGGCCAGGAAGCTGAAGTCTTGGACGATGAATCTGACGAGAAAGTAATAAAATTTATCCTTACAAGAAGAAACTCTTCTGAAGCTTTTAAATATATTAAAATTGCTATAAATGCTCAGACAAAACTTATTCGTAGAATGGAAGCTGTAACTCCAAAGGGCGAACAGTTCCTTTTTAATTTTTATGATTATCAGTTAAATCTTGGCCTTACAGATCAGCGTTTTATTTATGATCCTCCCTCTTCGGCAAATAATTATAATAACTTCTTATTCTCGGAGTAATTCATGGATAGTTACGGTTCAATTCTAAAATCTGCAAGAGAAAACAAAGGCCTTGAAATTGAAGATGTTTCAAAAAGTTTAACTATTGAATCTCGTTATATTCGTGCTCTGGAAGAAGAAGATAGTGCGACTTTCCCTGGCGAAGCTTATTTAATTGGATTCTTAAAAAATTATTCAAATTTTTTAGATTTGGATACTGAATATCTTTTAAAACTTTATCACAATAAAAAATTGCAGGAGTCACCTATTCCTAAAGGTTTGATTGAAAAAAACAGAAAAAAAGTCTTAATTCCTGCAATTGTAATACCTGCGGCTATTTTACTTTTGATAATCATTACAGTTTCAACTCTCTTGATTATAAAAAATAAAAAGAAAACAGAAGATAAGGTAATTACTGCTGATGACACTAAAAATCGACAGTATACTTTGACCGATAAAAAATTTGTACATAGAGTTTATAAAGGCGATCAATTTCTGGTTCCTACAGATAATAATAGTCAGATTATTTTGACTGTACGCGATACTTTGTCAGATTTTGGTTTGGACACTCCTTCTGGGGTATTTTACATTGAACTTTCTGAAGAAGCAGAAATTGATATCACAGGCGATTCAATTTCCGATATGATTGTTTATGTTTCTGATATTTCATCAACTGACGAAAAACGAGGTGCAGAAGTTAGTATTTTATTGCGCCATGGAATTTCAACGCAAATTGCTCAAGTTGATATAGAAGATATTCCTTTTGCTTCGGAAGTAACTTCTAAAAATCCTCAGAAAGTTATTCTTGAAGACAACAGAGCTTATCCTTTTACAATAAATGCTAGTTTCCGAGGTCCATGTCTTTTCCGCGATAAGGTAGATAGAAGTGATTCTGTAGAAACTTATTATCAAAAGGGAGAGTTGTTTACTGCAACTCCTCATAATGGAATTCGTTTATGGATTTCTAACAGTAACGCTGTAAACTTTACAATTATTGCAGATGCCAAAACTTTTGACCTTGGAATGGGTGCTGCCGGTCAGGTACTTGTTGAAGATATTAAATGGATTAAAGATACTGACGGAAAATATAAACTGGTGGTAATTGAACTTGACTAAATTTTTCATTGATCAGCATGGTTGTGCAAAAAACCAGACAGATGGAGAGTTGATTTCAACTTTTCTGGAAGAAAATGGTTTTATTCAAACTTTTGATGCCAGTCTTGCAGATTTTATTATTGTTAATTCTTGTGGATTTATAAAATCTGCAAAAAAAGAATCAATTGATGCTGTATATTCTATTAAAAATAATTATCCTCATGCAAAAATAATATTAACTGGATGTCTTGCCCAGCGTTATGCTCAGGATCTTTTTGATTCAATGCCAGAATTAGATGGTGTTTTTGGAAATGGAAATCTTTCCAAAATTGCCGATTTTATGCATGAAGTTGAAAAAAACAAGAGAGCTGTACAAACTTATGATCAGGTTGGAATTTGTACTGCTTCTAGAAAAAAACTCTTTAATTATCCTTCTTCGGCTTATGTAAAAATAACAGAAGGCTGTTCAAATCATTGTTCATTTTGTGCAATACCTTTGATTCGTGGAGAATTAAGAAGTCGTCAAATTGATGATATTGTAGAGGAAGTGAAAAATCTTATTCAAAACGGGGTATATGAAATAAATCTGATTGGTCAGGATTTAGCCGCTTTTGGTGATGATTTTAAGAAAAATGATTACATTTCTGACCGCCCAAGAGTTACAGGTCTTTCTTATCTTGCTCAATTGTTCACAGAAATTTCTAAATTGCAGGGGGAATTTATTGTTCGTCCTCTTTATATTCATCCGGATCATTTTAATACAGATATTCTGCAGGTAATGAAGGCGGATTCAAGATTCTGTAAATATTTTGATATTCCTTTTCAATCTGGTGATGACGAAATAATCCGCAGAATGAATAGAGTTGGTTCTGCAGAACGTTATAAATCTTTGATAAAAGAAATCAGAAGCCAGCTTCCTGACTGTATGATAAGAACAACTTTCCTTACAGGATTCCCCGGCGAAAGTGAAGAAGCCGCTCAAAATACTGTTGATTTTTTGCAGGCAATTGAGGCTGACTGGTCGGGATGTTTCCCATATAGTCGTGAAGACGATACTCCAGCTTATAATTTTAAAAACAGGGTGCCTGCAAAAATTGCCCAGAAACGCGCAGACAGACTTGAAGAAATTCAGTCAAAAATTACAGAAAAACGTCTGCAAAGATTCGTTTCTTCAGAACAGCTGGTTTTGGTTGAAGAAGTAATTGATATTGATAAAGATAATGCAGAAGATTTAAGCGAAGGTCTAGCTATTGGAAGAGCATGGTTTCAGGCTCCAGACGTAGATGGCTGTGTTGTAATTCGTTATGACAGAAGCGAAAAAGAAGAAATGGATGCTGTAAAAGCCGGTAATCTTGTTAAGGTCAAGATTCTTTCTTCTACAGGTGTAGATTTGGATGCTCGTTTTATGAGTTTAACAAAAGCGTTTAAAAAATCTTCTAATTTAGATTTCCGCTACTCAAATTAAGTTTTTTTGAGTAAAATAGAAACTGATGTCTGAAGAAAATCCAAATATAGAATCATATCTTGCTTTATTAAATGATGCTCAAAAAGAAGCTGTTGTTCACGAAGGTTCCCCACTTTTAATTCTGGCGGGGGCTGGTTCTGGAAAAACAAGAGTTATTACTACAAAAATTGCATATCTAATTTCTCAAAAGGGCCTGGATCCTCATTCAATTTTATCTGTTACTTTTACTAAAAAAGCTGCAACAGAAATGAAAGACAGGGCCGTTGCTATTGAACCAAGAGCAAAAGATGCTCAGATTCGTACCTTCCATTCTTTTGGTTCCTGGTTTTTAAGAAAATTTGCAGAATATTCTGGTTTAGAAAAGAATTTTACAGTTTATGATGATAACGATATGGCTATTTTGCTAAAAAAAGCCTGTCCTAATCTTTCGGCCAAAGATGTAAAAATTCTGGCCCATCAAATATCGCTTGCCAAAGATTATTGTCTTGGTCCCCAGGATGATTTAAGTATTATTGGAAGTGAATATGATTTAAATCAGATTTATTCTGACTACACCAGCAGATTGCGTTCTACAGGAAATGCGGATTTTGGAGATTTGATTATGCTGCCTGTTCTGGTAATGCAAAAATATCCCCAGATTGCTGATTATATTCACAGAAGATTTAAAGTAATTCTTGTTGATGAGTATCAGGATTCAAATATTGCTCAGTATAAACTTTTACAGGAATTATCCGGAATAAAAGATGGTTTTGACACTTATGTTTGTGTAGTTGGTGATGATGATCAGTCAATTTATCATTTCCGTGGTGCTGAAGTTCAAAATATCCTAACTTTCCCAGATAAATTTCCGGGTACAAAAATTATAAAACTTGAAACAAATTATCGTTCCACTTCAAAAATTTTGAGAGCGGCAAGTCTGGTAGTTTCAAAAAATCATGACAGGCTTGGAAAAGAATTAATTGCCGACAGGGGAGAAGGTAGCCAGCCAGTTCTGGTTTTTCTTGGTGATCAGGGAGAAGAAGCTAAATTTTGTGCCGATTTAATTCTAAAAGCAAAGGA
>CAMGTC010000133.1 GCA_946061765.1 uncultured Treponema sp. | reverse complement strand
ATTGTTAACGAATCTTCGTGGACAGTAGTGTTACTATATATTTTTTGATTTTTAATTTTATACTGTTTGAACCAGGATTCATAAATTTTTAAACTTTCAGAATTTAAACTGGCTTTATATTCATAAGTTTCCTGATTGTTTATACGAGTAAATTTATTTAAATTTAGTAATGTTAATTCATTTGGCTGGCAGTGTTGAAATCCTTTGTTGGAAAATAAATCCAGACCTGTAAAAAATATATTTTGATCTGTAATAGAAGAGGCAAATTCTAAAGCACTCCCACTAATTGTTCCATTTCTTACCGCATTCATAAAATTTATATTTGTGATATTTTTTAGTGAACTTGAAATTCCGTCATTGTAAATTAATGGAAGAATATTTTGATTAGAAAGAAGCCTTTTATTTGCATATGCTTCTACAGTAATCGCTAATGGAATTTCACAATTGCATTTCCTAAGATGATAATTAGCCCAAAATCCACCGTCGCTCGTCATATATAAATCTGCTTTTATTGAATACATGTTCAAAACAGAAATGGCAGATGATAAAGCAATTATAAAAAATTTATTTTGATTTTCTTTAAGATAGGGGATTAAATCATATAAACTTGGTCCAGAAGCACAAATTAAAACTGGATTATTAATTTTTTGAGTAAAGCTGGTAATTTTTTTTACATAACGGATAAAATTACATGAGTTTAATAACCATTTTTTTTCAAAATATTGTCTTGTTATCAAAGAAGTTTTAGCAAAACTCAAAATATCTTTTATTTTTTTTCCTGTAAAATCATTAATATCTTTAAAAATTTTTGCCGAAGCTTCCCAGGTCAGAAAAATTGTTGAAAATAAATCAATTTCTGGAATGATTTTTGATAATTCATCTATGTTCTGGTAATTAAGACATGTATAAGATTTATCATAATCAAATTCATTGCAATATCTGATTAAAATAATTTTACTTTCTGGAAATCTTTCTTTTAAATAGGGAAGAACATAGCCAAGTCCAGCTTCCAAAATTACAATATAGGATGGTATATATTGTATATTAAGATTTTTAACGAAATTTTGAGCTTCTCTACTTGGATTATAAGATGAATGTAAAAATATTGAATTTATTTTACAAGTCTTCTCATTATTTTTGGAAAGAAGATATTCTACTTGCAAAATTATTCCACCTTAAGAAAGTTTGCTAAATCTGAGTAATTTTCAGATTTTCCTAAAAATTCAATTATAATATTACTTGTGTTTTCTATTACTTGGTTAAAATTATTGAATAGGTGCTGTTTTATTATTCTTTCATCCAAATCTTGTAAAGAATTTAAAGCAAGAGAAAAATCAAGTTTTGAATTTTTACAAAAGAAATTATTATTTGAAAAATTAAAATACAGCTGATTAGAAATTTCATTATCAATTGAATTAGTAAAAATGTTTTTTATTTGAGAATTAAGATTTTGATTACTCAGATAATTATCTATACATTTCTCAAGATTGATATGAATCTTATTTATGAATGAATTTTTGCTAATTTTATCTAAATTACAGGTAACTTTTGGTAAATTATCATTTACTGTTATTAAGTGAGATATATCTTTCTGGTCAAAATTAGAGTTACAAATCATATAAATTGATTCGTTTTCTCTTACAATTTGAATTTTTTCGATTGAATCTTTTAATTTAAAAGAAAAAAACTGCAATAAAGATGTTATGCTTTTTTCTTTATGAGTAAAGGAGTAGAGGGTATTTTTAATTGCTGCAATGCCATTCCAAAAGTCCAAACTAGATTTTGAAGCCATAATTGACTGGATATCAAAATTATAGGAATTTGTAATGTAGAAATAATTATCGATTAAAGAGAACTTTGCAATTGCAGAAATATTATATTTTTCAATAAATTCACAAAAAGCTAACCCCCGAGTCTGTGCAAGAAGGTTAGCTTTTTTTAATAATCCTAGACTTGTGGACATTATTATGATAATCCTAATTCATGAAATAATTTTTTATATGTTGTAAATTCTTCTGATTTAGCGAATTCAATAATTTTGTCTTCTGGAAGATTTTCAAGTAACTGATCCATATAAAGTAAAACTGATTTAATATCCTGTTTTAAGTTAGTGTTCATAGTTACATCCTGTGTAGATTCAGCATCTTTTGTAAGATAATCAATATTTTCTTTACTTACATTATTATCAAGGTTATCGATTTCTGCATAATCATCTACAGGTTCATTATGAATATCTTCTGTGTCCTCTTCAATTGGATTTTCTTCTGTTACTTCTTCTGAAGTTTCATCAGATGAGTCAGCAAATGTATCAACAGAGTCAAATTCAAAATCATCATTAATTTCATTTTCTTCAACTGAAGTTTCTGAAATATCATCAATTGCAGCTTCTTCAACTACTGGCTGTTCCAAAGAAATATCATCTGTGTCAGCTTCGATATTTTCTTCTACAGAAGAGACTTCAACAGGACTTTCTTCATTTGTAAAATCTTCTGAAATATCATTATTATCTTCGATTACTGTATCAACTGAAGCAAAAGCATCATCTACAGGAGTATCTTCGATTACAGGTTCACCAACTGTAATTTCTTCAACAGGAGTTTCATCCGTAGACAAATCATCAAAAGAAGGAGCAGTATCTTCTGTAACTTGGGAAGTTACATCTACAGGAGTTTCTTCAATTACTGTATCTACTGAAGCAAAAGTATCATCTACAGGAGTATCTTCGATTACTGTATCAACTGAAGCAAAAGCATCATCTGCAGGAGTATCTTCGATTACAGGTTCATCAACTGTAATTTCTTCAACAGGAGTTTCATCCATAGACAAATCATCAAATGAAGGAGCGGTATCTTCTGTAACTTGGGAAGTTTCATCTACAGGAGTTTCTTCAATTACTATATCTACTGAAGCAAAAGCATCATCTGCAGGAGTATCTTCGATTACAAGTTCACCAACTGTAATTTCTTCAACAGGAGTTTCATCGATAGACAAATCATCAAATGAAGGAGCGGTATCTTCTGTAACTTGGGAAGTTTCATCTACAGGAGTTTCTTCAATTACTGTATCTACTGAAGCAAAAGTATCATCTACAGGAGTATCTTCGATTACTGTATCAACTGAAGCAAAAGCATCATCTGCAGGAGTATCTTCGATTACAGGTTCATCAACTGTAATTTCTTCAACAGGAGTTTCATCCATAGACAAATCATCAAATGAAGGAGCGGTATCTTCTGTAACTTGGGAAGTTTCATCTACAGGAGTTTCTTCGATTACTGTATCAACTGAAGCAAAAGCATCATCTGCAGGAGTTTCTTCGATTACAGGTTCACCAACTGTAATTTCTTCAACTGGAGTTTCATCCATAGATAAATCTTCAAATGAAGGAGCGGTATCTTCTGTAACTTGGGAAGTTTCATCTGCAGGAGTATCTTCGATTACAGGTTCATCAATTATATTTTCTTCTGGTAAATCTACTGAAGTTTCTTCAATTTCATCTTCAATTATTGGTTCACTTACTTCAGATTCATCAAAAGTTACTTCTTCGCTTAAAGCAGTATTATCTTCTGTATCTTGTTCAACATTGAGATTTTCTGAAATTTCCTGACTTTCATCTTTTGGTATTGAAATTTCATCAGGTAAATCAGAATCCAGAGAATCATCTTCTTCAAAAATATTAAATTCCTGACTATTTTCGTCAGTCAGTATTTCATCAGTTGGAAGTGATTCTACTGTACTTTCATTTACCTGGATGTTTTCTGGTAAATCACTTACTTCGCTTTCAATAGAATTTTCAATGATTTCTGAGTTTTCACTGTTTTCTTCTATAATTTCTGCATTTTCACTTTCTGTAGAGAAATCAGCTGTGTTCATAATATTGTCTAATTCATCAAAAGAAAGGGCAATGGTTTCGTCTGTATCATCATCTCCAAAGAATCCCCCAGAATTATCAGATTCAGTAATTTCTTCATCAATAATTGGGTCTGAAATTGCTTCGTCAGAAGCTGCTTCTTCAGAAGTTGTTTCTTCACTTACAGGAGTAACTTTTCTTTCATTTGCTTTGATTTCAGCAAGATTTGTTTTTAACTGATTAATTTCGTTTTTAAGACCAGATAAATCTGCGATAATTTGTTGAAGTAGGGAAGTACTTACATTTTCGCTCTCTTCTTTTGCTTCTTCTTTTACTTGTTCAACTTCTTCCTTTTCTTCAACAGAATCTTTAATTTCGCTTACGGCTGGAGCATAAGATGTATTTTCATTTCCAACAGAAAGGTCGTAATCTACAACTTCTTCATTCTGCTTTGCTTCATCAACATTTTGTTTGATTGGAGTTTCTTCGTCTTCTGCATCAATTCCAAAGTCCGAAAGATCAACTTCCTCTGTATCGATGTTGTCGTCGGAATGTTCGAATGTATCAGTAGATTCTTCTGTTACAGCTTCTTCCTGCTGAGCATCAGAATCTTCATCATCATCTATTTCTGTTTCGTATGAAATATTATCTTCTGTTTCTATTTTTTCTGCAGAGTCATCAAAAGAAATATCCATATCAAGAGGAGCTTCTTCTTCGATTTCTTCTTCTTTTTCGGCTGGAGCTGAATTTTCAATAGCATCCATATCCATAAAATCATCTAATGAAACTTCTTCTGTTTTTTCTTTAGGAGCATATCCATTATTTCCAGAAGCAACAGAATCATCTGAGAAGCCTTCATCCATAAAGTCGTCTAAAGAAATTTCAGACATTTCATCACTACTTTCAGAAGAGTCTGCACTATCTTCTGTTATATCAAAATCATCTAAACTTATATCTTCTATGTCGTCGTCTGTGGTAAGTGAATCATCAAGAGAAATGTCATTACTTTCTTCAATATTAGAATCATCATTTAAAGAATCTTCTGAGAAATTAAAATCATCAACGGGTTCAGAAACAGGTTCTACTACAAGAGAATCATCACTTTCAATTTGATTATTATCTTCAGTATCTTCTTCATTAAAGTTAAGGTCATCAAGATTTAAATCATCAAGACTGTCAGAAGTTTCTGTTATGTCTTCTTGATTTTCTTCAACTACAGCTTCTTCTGAAAAGTCTGTAACTTCAGGATTTTCATCTAAACTTAATGAATCAGAATCATTAAGTTCTGTATTGATGTCTTCATCAATATTACCCATGTTTCCTGTAATATTTGCCAGCTCATCAGTAGTTAGAGTACTATCTATATCGTCAGTAAAAGATTCCTGCGAATCTCCGGTAAGAGAGTCATCTTTAAACATATCTTCAAAATCAAGATCGTCTGTATCTTCGATTTTAACATCTTCTGATAATTCTGTAGAATTGCCTGAAAGATTGTCAGATGGATGTTTTACCCAAACTCCGTAACTTTCCAATTCGTTTGTATCGTCCATAGATTCGCTCATAAAAATCCTCTTCTTATATGATAATACTTAATTATCGGCAATTTATTTGTAAAAAAATACAAAAAAATTCAATCTTTAATAAATTATAGCATAGTTTTTTTATTCAGAAAATAGAAATAATTACCGATAAAAAACATATAATGAAATGTGTTAAGTATATTTATGTTTTAGTTTTAGTTACATTTGTGTATGTTCTTCTTTCTGTAACAGTAGGTCAGAATGGTTTTAATTGTTATAAACAGTTAGAGAACGAAAAGAAAAAAATCTGTTTACAAACTGCGGAAATTGAAAATCTTAACACTGAATTAAAATTAGAATATTCAGCTTTATTAAATGATAAGGCTGTAATTGCCGCTTATGCCAGAAAATTAGATTATGTTAGTCCTGGCGAAAAGCTTGTTAAAATTAAGGGAATAAAAAGTGCTCAAAATGCCTTATATGAAACTGGAATAATCTTAAGACATGAAGAACCTTTGTTTTTAAGTGAATCTGTATGTAAGATGCTGGCAGTTGTGAGTGGGCTTTTACTTTGTATAATTCTGATTCTTATTGATATTTCAAAAGGTATAATTAATTTTTCAAAACCTAAATCAATTCAAGAAATTCCGCTTTATGATTTACCTCAAGTTTAATTACTTAATTTATTCTTTTCCAGGTAACTTGAATATTTCCCTGACTGCAAACTCCGTCTTTGTAAATCAGGGTATTTTTTACTCCCGATAAAGTATTATCATCCAGGTAATGTAAATTCCATGTGATTGGAGAGGCTGTTAATGCTGCTCTTAATGCTTCTGAACGAGGAATTTCTGGGAAGTAAGATGCATTTGTTTTACCAGTTTGAGAAATATTGATATCTGAGTTATTAATTGAGATAGAAATATTAATTGAGGCACCATTTTTTAAAATTACAAAACCTCTTCCGCCTCTCATAATTATGATTTTATCAATAAATTCTTCACCACTCCAATTACCGGAAAGAATTTCAGATGAAATTGTCTTTTGTGTATTATTAAAAATATTATCTTCTTCAGCATCATTTTCTACATAGACAGAAGAGTTATTTATAAGACTTTTTATTGTTTCTTTAAGATTTTCTTTTGACTCTACAAGAATTTTATAAAAAGAATCATAATTTTTGGAAGTTGATTTTATTGAAGAATTTTCTTTGTTGTAGACAAATAATTTTGTTGTCCAGTTATCACTACTTGGATTTTTAATTATTTCAACGTAAAAAGAAAGCTTGTTATCTGCAAAAGTAGAAGAATCTGGATATTCTTCCTGTGTTGCCTTAATTCTGCAATCAGTAATATTAAAAGATTGAATTTCAACCAGTTGAGTGTAATATAAATCACTGGTCATTTTTGCCATGTTATCGTCAATTGATTTAGAAACGATTCCATAATAATCAATAGAAATTTCCTGGCCAATTAAAAATGGATTGATAAATAATGAGAAAATAATGAATGACAAGAAAAATTTTGTATTTTTCAAATTATCCTCTTATTTTTTGTGAAAACTCCCTTTGAATATCTCTTTGAACATCTCTTTCTTTTATTGAAGCTCTTTTATCAAACTGTTTTTTTCCTTTGCAGACTCCAAGAGAAACTTTAACCCGACCGTTTTTTAAATAAAAAGAAATTGGAATTAAAGTATAGCCTTTTTCTTCAACTTTTCTAGTTAATTTTTTTATTTCTTCTTTATGAAGAAGAAGTTTCTTTGGTCTGTCTGGATTATGATTAAATACAGATGAGAAAGTATATTCTGAAATATGAAAATTTTTTAGCCATACTTCATTGTTAATAATTTCAGCAAATGAATCAGGAAATGAGATGTTTCCGTTTTTTACAGATTTTACCTCAGTTCCTTCAAGTTCAAGTCCACATTCATAACTTTCTTCTATAAAGTAATCAAATTTTGCTTTTCTATTTTCTGCAATTAAATTATTCACTGTTTAATCCTTAAATTCTATTATAAAGTATAGTATATTTGCTTTCAAGTTATCGAAAAATAAGTATCAGGGCTTCCGCAATATAAACGCTTTTCCGTAATGTTGGTGCGAAGGAGCTGAGCGTGTTTCAAAAAGGCTCTTTTTGTGGCTGCTGCTAAGTGGCAGTTCAATAGTTTCTATACCACAAAAAGCGTGTAGCGCATTATTGCGCGGT
>CAMGTC010000132.1 GCA_946061765.1 uncultured Treponema sp. | reverse complement strand
CAAGAACTAAAGAACCACTAAAAAGACTTGCCAGTAAATTGGCACTTCCTGTTATATAAGGATTCAAAGTATTTCTAAAAGCATGGTTAAGATAAACTCTTTTTTCACTAATTCCACGGGCTCTCAGGGCAAAAATATAAGGCATTCCCATTTGATCAAGCATTGTAGCTCTAATCATTCTCATAGTTCCTCCAACTCCTCCCAAGAAAGAAACCAAAAGTGGAAGAAAAATATGATGCATATAGCTAAAAACGAATTTTGAAGGAGCATCCTTAAAGGCAAAGTCTGGAAATGCAGTTACAGGAAAAAGCCCCGTAATTGACGCAAGTAATTGAAATAGAATTAAAAGTAAAATTCCAGGAAAGGCATGAAAAAATAAGGCAAAAAAAGTTGCTGCCGTATCAATTCTAGTCCCCGCTTTACTGGAAAAATAAATTCCCAGTAAAAATGAAAATATAGTAATAAAAACTAGGGATATTAGATTTAAAATAAGAGAATTCCAGATTCTACTTTTGATTAAAAATCCAACAGGGGCTCTGGAAACTAAACTGGTTCCTAAATCATGTTCTACTAAAACCCGGTGGAGCCAATTAAAATATTGAACGTAAAAAGGTTTATCAAGACCAAATTCTTTTCTTAAGTTTTCCATCTGCAAAGTAGAAAAATTTTTTTCTTCGCCCACAGCAGATGAATTTATGGTTTTTGAAGAAGTTTCTGTAGAAGACAGTAATTGCTGAGTCATCATCTGATCAACAATATCTCCTGGGGCTAAAGCCATAAGACCAAAGAGGGCAAATCCTAAAAGAAAGAGTAAAACCAGCATGGTAATAAGTCTGCCGGTAATAAAAGAAATTAGTGGAGCTTTTTTTCTAAAAAACCTCCAGGGAGCACTAATACTTGCCCAGAATTTTTTCAAAAATACTTTGAACATCATAAATAAACCCTTAAGGGTAGACCTGAGCCTGCCCTTTTAATTTTAATTAGTTCGAATTTCGGGCTAATTAATAAAAACGTATTCTAACATGGCACCATTTCTGTTATCGTAATAAACATTCGAAAGATTCCATTTGTTACGTATTGCAAAGAAAGATTTTGATCTCATTAAATAAATGACAGGGCATTCTTCCAGAAGAATAGTCTGGTATTCATCCCAGTAAACTTTTGCCTTTTCGAAATCATTTGTGTAACAACCTTCGTTATAAAGATAATCAACTCTGGCTTCCCAATCTGTTGCAGGACTTTCCTGACATGGATACCACAAATGAAGATTTCCATTGCTTGGCCAAACGTTAGACCCCTGTGATGGGAATAAATTTGCACCAAGACCAATAAATACACTCTGCCAGTCATAAGTAGCAGTAAGCATTTCTACAATTTTCTGGAAATCAAGCTGTCTAATATTAATTGTTACACCAATTTTTGAAGCATCATCAACAATAATCTGTCCAAGATCATTTAAGACTGAGTTTGCAGAAGTAATTGTAAGGTCAAATTCAAGTTTATTTCCCTCTTCATCATAATAAAGTCCATCTTTTTTAACAAAACCAGCTTTTAACAAGAGTTTTTCAGCCTGCTCAGGGTTATAACGGTACTTAAGAGTAATTTCTGGATTGTAAAATGGATTTGCATCTGGAAAGAAATCATATTTTGCCTGAGCTAATCCACGGTAAGTTTGAGAGGCAACTCTGTCTCTGTTAAAAATACAGCTCATTGCCTGGCGGAATTCTTTTTTTGTAAACCACTTATAATATGGCTTATCTTTATTTACAGGATTTTGATTAAATGACCACATTGAAGCTCCCATAGAGCCCTGGGCATTAAATACAGTGTAGTCATTTTTTTGATTGTTAATAACATCTTCATATTCTTCTGGGCGTGGCGAATATGATTCTGTTTTTCCCTGAGTAAATAAAAGATAGTCTGTGTTCTGATCTCCAATAATCTGACAAATTAATTTATCGTAATAAGGAATTGAAACTCCCTTTTTATCTTTCTGCCAGTAATTTGGATTTCTTTCAAAAACAAGTCTTTGGGCTGGCACATATTCTGTTATATACCACATTCCACAAGAAGGAATTTCTTTAGGATCTGTATCAATTGAAAAAAGATCTTTTACAGCTTCAATTCCCCCCTTTTCTTTTGCAGGTTTAAAAATAAAAGAAGGACAAAGACTCATATTTGTTGCCAGTAAAGGCTCGGCTACAATTCTTGGGAAAACAAAATCAAAACGTTTATCGTCTATTTTTACACAATCAATATGGGCTTCTTCTCCATTTTCTAAAGTTACCCACTGTTGAGCATATCCACTTGAGCCTAATTCAGGATCTCCGGCAATTTCGTTATACCAAAAAACAAAATCATCAGAGGTAACAGGAATTTTTTCTTCCTTACCATAAAAAGACCAGAAGGCATCATCACGAATTGTATAATGCACTGTCAAAGTATTATTTTTACTGTCGCTTTCAATTTTGTAAAAAGCAATTCTTGGCTTCCACTCACGTAAAGTTGCGTCATAGTCCACAAGATAATCCAAAGTATAAGAAATTATTGCTGAAGAAGCTCCGTCCCTTTCGCCGATTAACTGATTAAAAGTTTTTGGATCGCTGATAATTGAATCATTCCAAATTCCACCTCTTTTTCCATCAACATAATCTCCACCAGTCCATGGTTTTGTTTTTGTCTTTTGAATTAAAGAATCAGAGTTATCTAAAGCCAGCTGATCAATTTCTGTAAGGTCCAAATCTTCACTCTTTGAACAAGAAGAAAGAATTAAAAAACATGAAAAAACAATAAATAAAAAATTTCTTTTAGTCATATTTCAATTATCGTATTAATTTATGATGATATTAACACTAGAAATTTTACAAAAATTGTTTATGCAGAACCTGTAATAAGAAGCAGCCTGGATGTAAAAACAAAATTAATTACCACAAGAATAAATAATTTCTGGGCATAAAAAAACTCCTGTCATAAAATGAAGTTTTATGCAAATCTTCAAAAGGCAGGAGTTTTTTACCTTAAATAATTTTAAGGGATTAAATTATTTTGCTTTTCCCTGGTTAGCAACAGCAGCCTGTTTTGCAGCAATTGCATCCTGATCTCCAAGGTAGTAGTGTTTGATTACATTAAAATCATCATCAAATTCGTATACAAGTGGAGTAGCAGTTGGAATATTTACACCAAGAATTGCTTCTGGAGTCATTTTGTCCAAGTAGTAAACCAAAGCGCGGAGTGAATTTCCGTGAGCAGCAATGATTACACGTTTTCCAGCTTTCATTGCAGGTTTAATTTCTTCAAGGAAGTATGGAACTACACGTGCAATTGTAGTTTCAAGGGATTCATTCTGTGGAAGGAAAGAATCATCTACATCACGGTACATAGCCTGTTTTTTAGCAGAACGTTCATCATCATCAGAAAGTACAGGAGGTTTTACATCGAAAGAACGACGCCAGATTTTTACCTGATCTTCACCGAATTTTTCTGCAGCTTCTGACTTGTTTTTACCCTGAAGGTCACCGTAATGACGTTCATTTAATTTCCATGTTTTAATAACAGGAAGCCAGTTTCTGTCCATTGCATCCAAAATACCATTTAAAGTGTGGATAGCTCGTTTAAGATATGATGTATAGCAAACATCAAAATCGTAGCCTTCTTTCTTTAAAAGTTCTCCGGCAGTTTTAGCTTCTTCACGTCCCTTATCGCTAAGTTCTACATCTGTCCAACCTGTAAAAAGGTTTAATTTGTTCCATTCACTTTCACCGTGACGAACCAATACTAATTTAGTCATAACAAAACCTCGTTTATAGTTAAATTTATTTTATATAGAAAATATTAATTAACTTCTAATTTATTTATACTTACTTTAACGGATTTTTTCAATGACTTAAGACTATCTTAGGAAATGCTGGCAAAAAAAAATCCTGAAGTATAAAACCTCAGGATTGATTGGAGAATAGGGGGCTCGAACCCCTGACCCTCGGCTTGCAAAGCCGATGCTCTAGCCAACTGAGCTAATTCCCCGTTGGATATATATGTTTTACTATAAAATTAATTTTTTTTCAACTCCCCTACAGGGCAAACGGGCTTCCGTATTATAGATTCTGCAAAGCGTAAAGATTTGAATTCAAGACAAAAAGAATATTAGAAAAGAAAACGAAGGTTTAAATCAAACAACATAACAGTTTGAAAACTTACTACCAGTCAGAAACTAAACTTCAGCACCGCTAGCTAGCGTCGCTTGTCGCTACGGTCGGTATGGAAACTATCATTCCGCCCGTAGAGCCATGCTGAAGTTTAGTTCTTCCTTCTCGTAAGTTTCAACTTGTCATTTTGTTTATACCAACGTTTAAAATAGATTGCTTAAATTCGCCATCTATTTTAAGTCTCGAGTTTTTTTGCAAAACTCTGTTTATTTACGTGTTCGCTTGCGCGAACGTTTTGTAAATCCTCAGTTGTTGAAATAACTTGCGGTTTGCAAAATTAAAGAACAAATCTTTACACAAAAAGATGTTTTATACATATGTTGTTTCATCTCCATTTTTCATTTTATCTGTGTAAATTGCATTTCCATTTTTACCATTCTGCTTTACATAATAAAGTGCAGAATCTGCATGATGGAATAATTCATTGTAATTAGTACCCTGCCGAGGGAATAAAGCAATTCCTATACTGGCTGAAATCTGGACAGAAAACTTATCATTATTGTAATACTCTTGAAGAATTTCATTTAAAGAGGCAGCTTTTTCCATTAAGATTTTAGCAAACATATTTTCAGAAATATTATCCAAAATCATAAAAACACAGAATTCATCGCCACCAATTCGGCCCAGAATATCTTTTTGAGAGAAGATTAAAGAAATCTTCTGGGCTGTATCACGAATTGCCATATCTCCCATTGCATGACCTAGGGTATCATTTGTCTGCTTAAAATTATCAAGATCTATAATGAAGAAAGCACCCACTCTTCCCTGATCTGCAGTATTAAGGAATTTTGTAACATTCTTCTGGAAGAAACGCTTGTTCAACAAACCTGATAATAAATCTGTTTCGGCAATATGTCTTAACTCCTGTTCATGCATCATCTGGGCATCAACATTAGTAAAGTTTCCAACAAATTTAAAAGGAATTCCTTCTTTATCTTTAATTGAAGTACCTCTCAAACGGAACCAGCGGTAATCTCCATTAAAGCACTTGTAACGTAACTCAGCTGTAAAATTATCCTGTTTCTTGGCAAAAAAATCACTTATATGAGTAATAATATTCTGGTCATCTTCGTGAATATTAACATAAAGCTTCTTAAAATCATTTAAATCAATTGGATTGTGGATTTTTCCAAAGGCATATTGATAATTACCGGTAAAGAGGATTTTCTTACTCTTAAGATCATATTCAAATACACAAGATTGATTTTGTTCACTGGCAATTTCAAAACGTTCAACATCATTTTTAACTTCACGGTTTTCTTTGTTTAATTCAATAAATGCAATCAAAACAAAAAGAAACACTATGATTAAAACTCCAACTAGCATATAAACCAGGGTTGAGATTCTTTTTTGCATAGAAACAATATAATTTGCAGAAACATAAGAAAAAACATACCAGTTATTAACACCAATTGGAGTGTAATAACACATTTTTTCTGTAACATCTTCTCCTATGGTGGTGGTATTTGACCGGCCAAGGTACATATCACTTTTTAACTGGTTTAATTGAATCTGGCTAAGAATATTATTTTCTAGAATATAATCAAAAAAATTAAATCTTTCTGCAAAACGGAAAGTTTCGGATGAAGAAACAATCATCTGACCTTTAATTGTAACAACATCAGAATATCCTTCACTATTAAAGGAATCTACAGTAAAAATTTTAGTTAAAATATCTCGGGACAAAGTTCCAGTTACAACACCTTCGGTTTTACCCTTCTGTATAATTGGAACTGCAATAACCATAACATCTTCGCCATCTTCATCTTTTTTTATATCTTTAGCAACCTGAGGCTGGCCGGTAGCCATTACCTGCTGGAAATAATCTTCCAGAGAAATATTACCTGAAGAAGTTCCCTTATAATTTAAGGTCATACCAGATTTATTTGCTACAGCTACCCTTTTGAATTCACCAATACCCTGTGCAGCCAGAATTGTTTTTTTGATAGAAGAATAATCATTCATATCAATATCAGTAAAATATCTGGCTTGTGCTTCAAGCATAGATATCTGGTCTTTTATTTTAGTTTGGAAAACTGATGCATATATTTCGGCTAATTCTTTAAGAGATTGAGTACAGACCTCTACAATGATTTTTTTTGAATCTTTTTGAAAATTTACAAAACTAATTGCAACTATTATGCTGAGTATAATTGTGATAACAATTCCTATATATTTTACTCGTTCAAAAACTCTCATTAAAACTATTCTAACCACTTCTTATTTATTATGTCAAATTAATTGGTCATTAATAATTTATCCACTATAATAAAGCTAGGGCTTCCGCATTATAAACAAAAATCACGAATTTTTGGCTCCCAGTCACGGTTGCGTGTTTCAAAACCGCGCAATAATGCGCTACACGCTTTTTGTGGTATAGAAACTATTGAACTGCCGCTTCGCAGCAGCCACAAAAAGAGTGTTTTTGAACCACGCACCGCTCCTTCGCGCCAACATTACGGAAAAGCGTTTATAATGCGGAAGCCCTGATTTTAAAGCAAAAGTGTATTCAATAATATAAGCATTTTTGGTATTATAACTCGAGGTTGTTTATAATGAAAAAGACGAATTGTCTCTGTATAATTTTATTTTTATTTGCATTTAACACTTATGCCGCTGCAAAATCTCCTGTCTGGATGTTAGATGTTAATCAAGTTTATCCAAAAGATACTTACATTGCACAAATTGGCGAAGGGCTTTCTCAAGAAGAAGCTGAAACAAATGCTCAAGCAAGAATTGCCCGTTATTTTGAATCAAACATCAATACTACAACTTTAAATAGACTCAAAATGTCTGAATATAACGGGGAAGTTTCTTCAGAAAGAAGTATTGATACAAATACAAATATTTCTTCCCATGTAAAACTTTTTGCAATTAATTATTCTGAAATTTATAAAGACAAAAAAGCAAAAAAATATTACATCGTAGCATATATCAATAAAGATGATGCCTATATGATTTTTAAGCAGAAAGTTGATTTACCTGCACAGAATTTTTCAAATTACTATTCAAAAGCACAGAAAACAAAAAAAAGCGGTGATTATCTTAGCACAGTAAAATATCTAAAAAGTGCTCGCTCTTATGCAACTGAATTTGAAGAAAATTATGGATTTGCACAGTTGTTAAATCTAAAAAAATCTGCTGACTATGATTTTATTCACGAAGAAGTAGCCGGAATTGATTCAGAATTAGATTTTGCCATGATGGAATGTCCTTTACAGATTGTTGCCGTAAATGATAACAATGGTGCCCTTGCTGCAAAAGCAAAAAATCTATTCAGTAATTATGGATTTCCTGTAAACGGAGGAAATGGAAACTATAAAGTAACTGTAAATGCAACTTTAGATGAGCAGACAATGCAAAAAGGTACCGCATGCTTTCCTCACGTATCAGTTTCAATTACTTACAAAAACTCTGTTGTAATTTCCTTTGGAAAAGACGGAGAAAAAGTTGCTGCTGCAAATGCTGATGTTGCCAGACGAAGAGCTTATACACAAATTGAAAATCTATTAGAAGAAGCATTTAACGAAGAATTTCTTTTATTAAAATAAAGGTTTAAAATAGATGGCTTAAATCAAACAACATAACAGTTTGAAAACTTACTACCAGTCAGAAACTAAA
>CAMGTC010000131.1 GCA_946061765.1 uncultured Treponema sp. | reverse complement strand
AGTTAATTTCAAATGGCTGATTTTAAATTAAGTGAATATCAGGAAAAGATTCAAGGGGGTACACAATGTTTGGTTTAGTATGGTATTTACCAACTTGGCTCTTTTGTAGTGTTTTATTAATTCTTTTTCTAAAAAAACAAAGTCAATATGAAAGTATAATAATTGGAATTATTTGTATCGTTATTATGGGGAAATTATATTTATTAACAGATAATCATACACTGAATATAACTGTTGAAAAAACAATTTCATTTTTCTCATTTGGTTTTTTAAGAGGAATGTTAGAAATAGGGATTGGATGTATTACTGCAAAATTTTCTAATAACATTAAAATTTATAATCAAATCTTCGGTCATATTATTCTTTTTTTTCTTTTCTTACTATTTTTGTTAATAATATTTTACAGAAAACCAACAACTGATTTTGATTTCATCTTTTTACCTCTTGTTTCATTATTATTAATTATACTTGATAACAAAAAATTAATGTTTGTAAATTGGTTAGATTCTTTTGGTGAATACCATAAAAAATTACTAGATCTTTCTTTACCCATTTATATTTTTCATCAACCAGTAATAATGTTATTTGATAAATTAAATATACAACACCGCGTAAGATATTTACCCATTTATTTATTAATGGTATGTGTATTTGCCTTTTTAGGAAATCAATTAAACATAATCCTTCAAACTTTTTTAATGAATAAAAAATCTTGTTGTAACAACCTTTAGGATGTATCGAATGAGAAAAAACAAATATCTTTTTGTAAGTATTTTTTATTTCTTTTTTTGATTATTTTTTCCTTTTTTTCTAAATTATTGATTCCTAGTTGGAGTTATCCTGATTATGGAGATCAAGCTGATGATGTATTTACAGAATTTTATGAACTCCCCAAAAATTCAATTCAAGTTCTTTTTATAGGTGCAAGTCATATAGGATATGGAATTTCCCCCTGTGAATTATATAAATCAAACGGCATTGTCTCATATAATATGGGAACAAGCAATCAAGGTTTAGATAGTTCATTATTAGCTCTTAAAGAAGTTTTCAAAAACCAAACTCCTCAACTTGTTTTTTTTGATATTTCGAAATTCAATAAAAGAACATCTGATTCAAATGATCGCAATATGCTTTATGATAATATTAGTTTTGGACGTAATAAACTTCGTTTTGCTCTTGCAAATAGCAATGGTTATTCTATTACTAATAATTTGCAATATCTACCAGAACATTGGCAAAAACTAATTCCTATTTATCAATACCATTCTAGATGGAAGGAAATTTCACATAATTCTTTTAATCATTTTGTCAAAAAGAATATTTTTCTTATGGGGTATAATATAAGTCTGTAGTTTTTCCATTTGATGCATGGACTAATGGCTGGAAGGATATTGATGAATATATTATTGGAAAAATGGAAAATAGAAATACAATTCTGTCTCATTTGTATATGGACGGTGTTTATAATGAAATCGAAGATAGGCATAATCCCTTGTTTGCACCTACAATTCATGAGGAAACGTATCGTTATTTATCCGCAATTAAATCTGTATGTGAACAACATGGAGCAAATTTGATTCTTATAAAAATACCTAATTCTGCTTATCCTCAAACTTATGAAGCTACTTGGACAAGAAAGAAGCATGATTTAGCTGTTGAATTTGCTAAAAAAATGGGATTACCCTTTATTGATTTTAAATATGACATAGATTGCGGTATAGATTATTCGAGAGATTCATGGGATGGAGGTGGTCATCTAAACTTAAACGGAACCCTAAAAGTTACAGATGCGTTAGGGAAATGGATTTCATTGAATTATCCTGAGTTTATAAATCATAAAAATAAAACCATAGAACAAAAACTTCCCCTTTATAAAGAATTAAAGTGGACTTGTGAGTTACAACTAGAAAATGATTTTTTGGAATATCTTTCAAAACTTTCTGCACCGAATAAAGAGCTTGTTGTATTTTTTTCTATACAAGATACAGGGCTTGCTGAATCAAAGGAAGATGAGAAGCAAGCATTGTCATCCTACGGATTTAAAACAAATTTCCACGAAATCAGTTATGGAGATTCTTTTATTGCTGTAGTTGATAACGGAATTATTCGTTATGAATGTACTTCAAACCGAGAACAGAGCCATTCATATTTAATTGATGAAAATACAAAAGTAAATTTATATTCTGCAGGATGGGAATGCGCAAATGGAACTAGCATTTCCATCAACAATATAGAAAATGCAATAAGGTGGCGAGGTCTAAATATAGTAGTTTATGACAAAACTGCTAACATGGTTATTGATAGCGTATGTTTTGATTTTTTAGATTCTACAATCAATAATCCTAGAAGAGATAACCATGCTATAAACAAAATGCGTTTTGACTATCAGTATTATCTTTATGAACATCCAGAGGCTGTAAAATGATTTCCGCTATATTATTTGCTGTTCCGACAATAATTACTGGCTTTTTCAACAATCTTACATTTGTAAACTTTGCTTTCTATTGTTTTTTACTGCTAGCTGTTATTCTCTACTACTCTTCTCCACTCCGAATCAGAAAATATGTTCTACTTACTATTAGCATTGCATTTTATGCAACCTGGGGAGTTGTACAGTTTGCTTTTGTAGCGGTGGCTTCAGTAACGGCATATGTTGGAGCAATTCTTATTGAGAAGACCGAGTCAAAGCCTAAAAAGAAACTTGTGCTTTTTACCTCAGTTACGGTTATGATAGTTATGCTTCTTTATGTAAAACTTGGAAAACTTTTCTTTGATGCAAAAAGCATTATAGTTCCACTTGGAATCAGCTATTATACATTTTCCGTTATTGGATATCTTGCAGATGTCTACTGGGGAAAAGAGAAATCTGAAAAGAAATTTATGAAATTTCTTTTTTTTATTTTGTATTTTCCAAAAATACTTGAAGGATCAATTGAAAAATATAGGCCGCTGGCTGACAGGCTTTTTGAGGGACATAAGTTTGATTATAAACAGTTTTGTTTCGGACTTCAGATTATGGTTTACGGAGCTTTCAAAAAACTTGTTGTGGCAGACAGACTTGTTATTCTGACAAATGAAATTTTCGGTAAAGAAAGTTATGTAAACTATGGCAGAGCAATAGTAATTGCTGGGGCCATATTCCCTGCACTGCAAATGTATGCAGATTTTTCTGGGTGCATGGATATGGCTTTAGGTATGTCTCAGGCACTTGGAATAGAACTTAGAAAGAACTTTAATCATCCCTTTTTCTCAAAATCAGCTGCAGAATTCTGGAGGAGATGGCATATTACTCTTGGAGTCTGGTTCAAGGACTAAGTTTATATGCCTCTTTCTATAAATCATCTGGGTGCTGTTTTCGCAGTTTTAATTTTCGGAATGTACGGACCGGGCTTTGATGCTTCGAACTTTGTATATATGCAGTTTTAAGAGGAGAATCAATTATGGAAGGACAGGTCTTAAAAGTATTACAGGAAGAATATCCTGAAATTGATTTTACAGTTTCAGATACTCTTGTTGAGGATGGAGTTCTTGATAGTCTTACGATTACAGAAATTATTGGAGCTCTTTCTCTAGAATTTGAAATTCAGATCCCTTACGAAGAAATTAAAGAAGAAAACTTTAATTCTGTATCAGCAATGGCTGGACTGGTTAGTCGATTGCAGAAATAGTCAATTATATCTTAATTCGGGTATTTATCGTGTTAAATTGAATTAAAACGAGTTAAACAGAGTTAAATATTGTTGAATAATTAAAAACAATGAGTTAAATTGAATTAAATCGAATTAGATTGTGTAAGAGGTCTATAATGAGTTTAATTCCTGAACGCGAAACATTAACTGTAGAATTTAAGAGTGATAGAAAAAAGCTAAGTGACTCAGAACTGTTGGATGAAGTTGTTGGTTTTGCAAATACTAACGGTGGAACAATTTATGTTGGTGTTGAAGACAACGGCAATGTTACAGGTGTTTGCAAAGAGCATCAAGACTCAATTGGAGTGGCAGCACTTATAGCTAATAGAACAGTACCATCAGTCTATGTTCAAGCAGATGTTATTGAGGTGAATAATGAAAATTTAAAACTTCCAATTCTAGTTATTAGTGTGCCTCAGTCGAGATCTGTGATTGCTTCTGCCAATGGAAAAATTATGAGGCGACGTTTGAAGCTTGATGGAACTCCTGAAGTTGTACCAATGTTTCCGCATGAAATTTCTACCAGGCTTTCAGAGCTTAGACTGCTTGATTATTCAGCACAAGTTCTTTCTACAGCAAAAATTGAAGATTTTGATAAGGTAGAAATTGCAAGATTGAGAAACTTAATTTCAGCTAATCCCAAAAGTGATAAAAGTCTAATTGAGTTAGATGATGAAGAAATAGAAAAATCATTAAAATTGATTTCCAGAAATGATGCTGGTGTTTATATGCCGACAGTTGCGGGAATGCTTTTAATCGGGAAGAAAGAAAAAATACAAGAGTTAATTCCTACTGCAAAAGCAGAATTTCAAATTCTATCTGGAACAAGTGTTATTCAAAATGAAGAGTTTTCAGAATCTATAATTTCGACGATTGAAAAATTTGAGACTTTCTTTATTGCATGGAATCCTGAAACAGAATTTGAAAATGGAATGTATCGTGCTGGAATTCCTGAATTTGATAAAGATTCATTTAGAGAAGCTCTCGTTAATGCATTCTGCCATAGAGATTATACACAACTTGGAGCTGTAAGGGTTTTAATTGATGATGAAGGGTTATCTGTTACAAGTCCCGGAAGTTTTATAGATGGTGTAAGTGCACAAAATATTTTGACAGTTGAGCCGCATGGAAGAAATCCTATACTTGCTGATATTCTAAAAAGAATTGGGCTTGCTGAAAAAACGGGTCGCGGAATCGACAGAATTTTTGAGGGGCAAATAGTCTATGGTAGACGATGGCCTGATTATTCAGAATCTACAAGTCGTTATGTCAGGGTATTTTTACAGCGAGAGAAACCAAATTTCAATTTCTATCAAATGATAAAAAATGCTGAAGGTCATGAAAAGAAAAATCTTACAATTAATCAGCTTCTGATACTATCGGTTCTTAATGATAATGAAAAATTAATGGCAAATGATATAATGCAAAAAACAGGTCTCACAGAAAGCCGCTTTGAGTTTTCGATTAATCAATTGCAAAATCTTAATTTAGTTATGAAAGAAAATACAGGTTCTAAAGCAAAGTACAGATTAAGTAATAAGTATCTTAATTCTGGAAAGAAAAATGATGGTTATTCAGCTGCCACAAAGATTTTAAGACCAGATAAAGATTATGAACAGATAGTTGAAGCAGCTAATATGAATGATGGTGTTATATCTAAGGAGGAAATATCAACATTGCTTGGAATTACTCCAGCACAGGCATATACACTTATTACGCAATATATTACAGAAGGAAAAATGACTCTAGTTCAAAGTGGAAGGTATTCAAAATATCAGATAATATGAAAACTTTAGTACAAACCGTAATTAAACATTTTAATTTTTACAAGAATTTTTTTAAGTATTTTTCTACGTTTTCATGCATAAGGAAATAAAAATATACATAATTGACAGAATACACTCTTTATACCTGTAAAAATAGTTAGCTGTTTAGTATTTTTAAACTGTACAAGCTGAAGACGTAAAATTTTACGATTTTCTTCTTCAAGTTTGCAGATAAATATTCCGTAGAGAATTTCTGCCATATAACCATAAACACGGCGTTTGTTTTCATCAGGATATGTTTTAGCATCAACAACTTTTTTGAATAATTCTATAAAAGAAAACTGAAATTCGCAAAGTCTAAAAAATAATTCGTTAGACATTATAAATCAATTAAAACCAGTATATGAATCTGCATTAAAATAAGTTTTACAAGCGTTACTGTAGTCCGGATTTTTTTCCAATATATTTTTTTCCAGAAGTACAATATCTTTTTCATATACATTACCGAACTTTATCCATAAATCTCTTGTATTCTCAGGTATGTAATTACTATGCGGAACAATCCACTTTTTTACAGGGGATGGTTCCGCTGCAATACAATCATAAGATGTTGTAAATTTATATATGTTATCAAAATCCAGTAACCCGTATTTTCTTGCAGTTAATTTATTTAAACTATATTCAGGGACAAATTTAGTAGGATACGAAGGAAAAGTCTTTTTTGTAAATGAGAGATATCTTCTATAATGACATAATCCGTAATAATCCGCTTCCTGATTTTTCCAGACCCAATACTGAACTGTAAGTTCTGAAAAAAAAGGCTGCTGTTCTGAGATATTATCGCCAGTATTATCCCCTATAAGTCCTATGTCTTTATGAGGTCGAAATGCACCACAAAGAATATTTACAAATAATTGATTAGGTACTTGAAAACTTTCTATATCAATTCTATGTGATACAAATATTTTTATATTTTTCATTTATTTGCCTCGCCTAATTATCCTTCGGAGTTTTCTTATTACTCTTTGAATAATTCTTTGAACTCTGTTTTGACTTTCCAAGTCTGCAATATGTTGATTTACTGATTTAGAAAAATTATTAAATTTCGTATTTACGAAATTTATATATGAATCAATCGAATCAAGTCTACCAATTACATTTTTTGCAAATGAATCAACTTCGTGGGCGTAATTATCTAATGCATCAAGTCTTGCTACACACCCTTTTGCAAATAAGTCTATATCTGAAAATCTTTGATCCGAAAATGATTTTTAATTTTGATAATCAGATTTTAATATTTGTAGTTTTTCTGATAGGAAATCAAAATTATCGGGAATATTCGTTTTTGGAATGGACAAGGCCTTTTTGAGCCATTTTATACTTTTTTCCTTTTCTTCTTTTTATATTTTATCAACTTTTGAATAATCAATTTTCTTAGAAAGAATACTGTAATCCAGTTTATCACAGCATTGTTACAGTCCACGGTTCTGTGCGTGAGTTATGAATTTGAACATCATTATTTGAAAGGTCGATGGTCATATCTGAATAGCGGCTTGTGTAATTCAGGAAAAACTCTTTGATGATATGGCCTTTATATCCTGTAAGAATCACAAAATCTTTGTAGCCATAGTGGCAGTAAATTTTCATGATGTGCCAGAGAATAGGATGACCTCCGACTTATACCATTGGTTTAGAAACTTTTTTAGTTTCCTCTCCGAGTCTTGTTCCAAGACCGCCTGCTAAAATAAGCGTTTTCATTTTATACACCTGTCAAAACAAACTTTCCTTATTGTCTACTACTAAGTTTTTTTTATTTTATCATGAATTCCATTATATGTTAATAGTACGCATTGAATCACGTTAAATCTAACCGAAAAAAAAGTGGTGAATCAAGTAAAAATCTAACCCAAAATAGAAGCCTGATGAGGGCTGAAAAATGGGATTGGATATGAAAACAAAAAAGAAACTGACAGAAGAAACGGCTAAAAGATACTGCAGGGCCAGCAAAAAGCAGAAGTCAACAATCTTAGATGAGTTTACTGCGACAACCGGATATAACCGAAAGTATGCAATTCACATACTCAAAAATGCGGCAAAAATGAAAATTACGCACTTCAACAACGTCGAGAAAAAGTCCGTGCAGGTAATCACAAAACAGCGGAAGAAACGAATCTATGTAAAATATTATGGAGCTGATGTAAAGGACGAAATCGTCCGCCTGTGGATTTTCTCGATGTTTCTCTGCGCAAAACGACTCGTCACTTTTATCCGTGACAATCTTGATTACTTTTCTACAAAATTCGGCTACAGCGAAGAGATGAAACATAAACTCTCAAAAATCTCAAGTGCCACAATCGGAAGAATGATAAGCCCGGAGATTTCAAAATACAGCATTCGTGGAATCT
>CAMGTC010000130.1 GCA_946061765.1 uncultured Treponema sp. | reverse complement strand
TTGTCATTTTGTTTATACCAAGGTTTAAAATGAATAGTGCAGATGGCACTATTCATTTTAACTTGAGTTTTTCACAAAACTCTGTTTATTCACATGTTCGCTTACGCGAACGTTTTGTAAATCCTCAGTTGTTGAAACAACTTGCGGTTTACAAAATTAATGAAGATAATTTTGAAGAATGGCTAGAAGTTCTGAAAACCTGGTCAAACTTAAAGTCAATCGATTGTTGAAACAATCTTCTTGACGTTTATAGGAGCTTAAACATGATAAATAAAAATGATTTTCCAGTTATGGAATATGATGATGATAAAGATGCAGTTGTAAATCCTTTCAAATGGAATCTGGAGCCTTTTTCTACGGATAAGCTTATTATCACTTTCTTTCCTGATGTTATTGATGATTTGCACAAGAGCGGAGAGCTTGAACTGGAACGCCACTTTGCTGGAGAAAATCCTGTTTACGTTTACCGCTTCAAAAGTCAGCCGGATGTTCTGATAACTCTGGGCTATGTCGGCTGTCCTGCCTGTGCCGGAAACCTCGAAGTTTTTGCTGCCTGCGGAGCCACTAAAGTAATGTTCTGCGGTGGTGGTGGAGTTCTGGATAAAAGCATAAAGGTGGGCGAACTTTTAGTTGTAGAGGGAGCAATCCGCGACGAAGGTTTTTCTTACAAGTACATTGAGCCTTCCCGCTATATCTATACTGATAAAAAAATAACTCAGAAAATTACAAACTATCTTGAGCAGCATAAAATTTCTTATCTCACGGGAATTACCTGGACAACAGATGCAATGTTCCGTGAGACAAAAGCTCTTGTAGAAGAACGAAAAGCAGAAGGTGCAAAAATTGTTGAGATGGAGCAGGCCGGTTGTATTGCAATATCTCAGTTCCGCAATTTTGATTATGGTGCAATAATTTATGGCGGTGACGATGTTTCTCAGGATGAATGGGATACAAGATCCTGGGACAAGAGAAAGGGAATCCGTTATAATTTAGTTATGCTTTGCCGTGAACTGGTAAAGGAAATTTAGAAAGAATTAAGTGGGAAAAAATGGCCAGAGAGATTTCTATTATTAAAAAAGAAGAAGCCTATACTTATGATGAAGTAGCTTTTCTTGAAGAAAAACTTTTACCACTTGTGGCAGATGAAGGGCAGAAGAGTGCTGCGGGGGAAGTACTTCGAGTCCTCAAGAAAAGTCTTGAAAATCAGAAAAATTCAGCCGCCATTTTTTTTATGCCTCAGAATGCCTTCAATATTTTTTCTTTGATTCAAGGCGACAACTCCATCTGCAAAATTACAAGAGAAAATATTGAAGCACTGTGCAAAGTTTTTGACTTGGCTGGTAATCAAGCTAGTCAGCCAGTTTACAAACATCTCCAGAAAAAAATACAAACACTAAACGACTATCTACAACAAGGAAACGCAGTGACTCCAACTGTGATAGCTGCGGATAACTTTTCTGTGATGGACTTGTAGATACCGCAAAGGATTATTAAAATATGAAAGATTTTCCAAAATTAATTTTAAGATTTCTTCTAGTTACCCTGGCAGCGGCTTTAATGGCTGTGAACATTAACACTTTTGTTTATACTGGTGGGCTTTTACCAGGAGGTTTTACAGGCATAGTTTTGTTAATTCAGGAAATTTTCAAGCACTATCTTAACATATCAATACCTTTCAGTCTTTTTTATTGGATTTTAAACGCAGTTCCAGCAATTATCTGTTTTAAATATATAGGAAAAAGATTTACCCTTCTTTCTTTGTGGATGATTATAGTAAGTGGTTTGTTTACAGACTTTATTCCCGGTCTAAAAGTTACTGATGACATACTTTTATGCTCGGTTTTTGGCGGAATTGTACAGGGAAGTGCTATAAGTTTATGTCTTTTAGCAGGAGCAACAAGCGGCGGAACAGATTTTATTTCAATCTTTCTTTCGGAAAGAACTGGAAAAAGTGCCTGGAATTACATTTTTGCCGGTAACTGCCTTGTTCTTGCAATTTTTGGCCTTACTTTTGGCTGGACTAGAGCCCTTTACGCAATTATCTTCCAGTTTGTAACAACACAGATTATCAATTTAATCTATAAACGCTACCAAAAAGTAACTCTTTTAATTATTACCGATAAAGTCGATCAGGTGTACCAGATAATTCACGACACTACTAATCACGATGCAACAATTTTTACAGGAAAAGGCTGCTACAAAGGTGCAGAACGTAAAATGATTTACACTGTAATTTCATCTGATGCACAGGGAAAACTTATTAAAAATATCAAAAAAGAAGATAAAACTGCCTTTATCAATATAATTCAGACAAAAAACCTTTCGGGAAATTTTTACATGAAGAAAAACGATTAGCTTTAAGGCTTTCTGTTTTTGAAAATCAATTAAAATAGAAACCTGTATCATTCTTTGACACATATACAATTTAAACTTCATATTTGTATAGTAAAATATTGCTTTTATACTATAAATCACTATAATATGGAGTATGGATATGATAACAGGTTTTCCAAGTCCGGCACAGGGCTATGAAGATAAGTCCATTGATTTAAACAGACTTTTGATAAAACATCCGGCCGCAACAGTTTTTATGACAATCTCTTCAACTCGTTTTACAAACATGGGAATTTACGAAGGAGATTTGCTGGTAATTGACAGGGCCAAACAAGTAACACCTAACAGCCTGGTTGTTTATGAATCTGAAGGGCATTTTACTCTTGGACGGGTCTTTAATATTAAATCTGAATCTATAATTACAGGTTCTATTGTTCATGTAATTCATACGGTTAAGGAATCTTAATAATGATTTTACATGCCGACGGAAATAGTTTTTATGCATCCTGCGAACAAATTTACAGACCAGATCTTAGGGGAAAACCAGTTCTTGTGCTTTCCAATAATGATGGTGTTGTTATTGCAGAAAATAAAGAGGCTAAAGCACTGGGAGTAAAAAGAGGAGATCCTTATTTTAAAGTAAAAGATATTTGCCAGGCCAGGGGAATATCTGTTTTTTCCAGTAATTACACTCTTTATGCAGATATTTCAAAAAGGATTACTTCAATTTATATGGAATATGCTCCAGATATCGAAGAATATTCCATTGATGAATCATTTTTATTTTTTGATGACTGTAAATGGTCCAAAAAAGACTTTGAAGAAATTGGCTTTGATTTAAAAAGGAGAATTCTTAAAGAAGTTGGAATGCCAATTTGCGTTGGTGGAGGGCCTACAAAAACTTTAGCTAAACTTTACAATAAAAAAGCAAAATTACATGGCGGAGTTTTTATTTATGACCCAGATCAAGTTGATTCTCTTCTGGAAGCTACAGACTGTTCTACAATCTGGGGAATTGGTCCAGCAAGGGCGGAAATTCTAAAAAGGCAGGGAATAACAAATGCTCTTATGCTAAAAAATCTTCCACTTTACGAAGCTAAAAGACTTTTGACTATTCAAGGTTTTGCAACTGTAAGAGAACTAAATGGAATCAGAATGATTGATAAAGTCGTTAGGCTTACCAAAGATGTTATTACTTCCAGTCGCCAGTTTTCTGTCCGTCTTTACGATATGCAGACAATTGAAACTGCCTTGGTTCAATATACTCAATTGGCAGTAGAAAGATTAAGGGCTCAGAACAGTGAATGTGGAGCCGTTAGTATTTATCTTTCGACTTGCAATTATTATTTGGACGACCCCAGTCAGCAATATTCAAACGGGGCATGTGCCTTTTTACCAAGAATGACTTCTTATACTCCTGATATTGTACAGGCGGCAAGGTCAATTTTACCTGAAATTTTTAGACCCGGTTATGGATACAAAACAATAATGGTAACTTTGATGAAAATACTTCCGGCAGCTTATCAAGGGGAACTTTGGATTAATCCTTTGGAAGACGTAAAAAAAAGAAATTTTATGAAGGGCCTTGATGACCTTTCTCACGAGTATGGCAGACAAGTTTTATCTTTAGCAAAAGGACTGGTACCCTACAAGAAAAATCAAAAAAACGAGCAGAAAAAAGAAACACCCAAAAGTGTCAGCGTGGAATGGGAAATGAAGAGAGAATTTCTAAGTCCCTGCTGGACCACCCGGGTGTCTGATTTACCAAAAGTCTGGTAATTTTTAATGTTTATATGATATGACTTATGAATTAGCTTTTACCCAGGCAACTAGTTCATCAAGCTGAGTGAATGCTAATGCAACAACTGTATCAGCTGCACCATAATAAATTGCAATTCTACCAGTTTTAGCATCGCAGAGAGTTGAACATGGAAATACTACGTTTGGTACATCTCCAACACATTCATATAATTCCTGAGGTCGCATTAAATATGGTTTTGCACGGTAAAGAACTTTCCAAGGTTCATTTTTATCAAGGATTGCAGCACCCATTGAATAAACCATTCCGTTACAAGTTGTTGCTACTCCATGGTAGATTAAAAGCCAGCCTTCATCAATTTCGATTGGGATTGGACCGGCACCTATTTTTGTCCAGCTCCAGCCACCTTCTGCTCCCATCACAAATCTGTGCTGTCCCCAGAATTCCATATCTTTACTCTGAGAAATAAAAATATCTCCAAAAGGAGTATGTCCACGATCCGATGGTCTACTGAGCATTAAAAATTTTCCGTCGATTTTTTTAGGAAAAAGAACTCCATTACGGTTACATGGTAAAAAGGCATTTTCCAATTGATAGAATTTTTTAAAATCATCTGAATAGGCTATTCCAATTGTTGGTCCATAATAGCTGTTACACCAGGTTACATAGTAACGACCGTCAATCTGACAAACTCTTGGATCGTATCCACAGGCAGGTCCTTTTACAGAACCGTCCTGATTTAATAACTGGATAGGATTTTCTTCCAATTCCCAGTTGATTGCATCTTCACTCTTTCCAAGAAAAAGATGCTGTTGCATTGCTTTATCATCTGAACGGAAAACTCCAACAAATTTTCCATCCATTGGCACAATTGCACTGTTAAAAATACTGTTACTACCAGGAATCTGGTCACGTTTTATAACAGGATTTTGTGAATAACGCCAAATAATTTCTTTTGAACCAGCAGGTTTCTCCTGCCAAGGAATGTTAGGTAAATTGTTTCCAATAATCATATGAGTCCCCTTTGACTTTTTTTAAATCATAAATAATTTTGAGAAAAAGAACCACTAGAAAATTGTAAATTCCAACTCAAATCTTGCGGATTATTTCAAAAATAAATATTTGATGTAAACCCTAAAAAAATATCACTCTCAACTACTGCGTCTCTAAGATACTATCGAGACTTTTTCAAAGTCACGGCGCACCTTTGTTCCGCTTTCGCTTACGTGACATTTTTTTTTGATTTTCTGTGAAAGTTTTTATTTCTTGCAGGAGTCCGCTAGTTTTGAGTTGGGTTTACTTCTGGGAAGGGAGCGGATTTTAGAGTTCAGTTCATTGTCCTTTTTCATCTTTTTCTGCCCCTCCTGAAAGGTATGAAAAGTAAACTGGCAAAAGTGGTAATACACATGGTGAAAAAAAACTTAAGATCCCCTGTAAAAAGGCACCTGCTACTGAGAAATTTTCTATCATAAAGCCTCCATTAAAAAGTCAGTAAGATTGTTTCAACAATCGACTAACTCATTTTATTATGCATCAGATCTTGAATAAGAATTTTTCATCAGATTACTGGTTTCGAATAAAACAAGGCCCAAAACTTTATCACTTTCTTCTTTTACCATTTTTGCAATTTCAGAATTTGCCTTTTCGCAAAGTTCCATAGCTTTTGATTTATCAGCCTGAGATATTTCTTTATCGTATTTGTTTAAAATTTCATTGGCTCTTGCTCCAACTGTAAGCTGATAGCGTTCAATTCTATTCTGACATTTTTTATAACTCGCATCACTTAAGGCAGCAATTAATCTTGAAGTCCAATAAAAACTTTCAGTTGAAACATTTTTTGGAACAAAAGTGTAATAACGTGGAAGTTTACTGATATTTGTGTAAACAGGCGCAAAAACATTAAATGCATTTGATGCAAAAGATGACCACTGTATAGAACGACAAGTTTCTGGTAAATCTCCCCGAATTTCGATGATTGTTGTAGCACAGTTTCGATTTATTCCAATTGAACGGAAGGCTCCTCTTTTTTCATGATTTCCGTAACTTCCATAAGGATCATATTCTGTTCCATTGTAATGTGAAGACATAAGATATTTTATGTCCTCAACTGTGATTTTCTTTTCGGGAACCATAGACCAAGGCAAATCATCAGAATCTGGCTTGAAATCTGCATCTGGGCCATCCCACTTAGCACTCTTTGGATTTAAATAGCGTTCAATAAACCAGGCGCGTGGAGTGTTGTAAACGTGATCTGCATCATCATGACTTCCAAAAGCTTCTCTTGGATTAAATTTTTTACCTGGCTGAGTTAAATCTAAATGATATTCTTTTATAAAATCTTTTAGATTTTTACAACACATATAATTCTTTTTTGTGCCATAAGCATCATCAAAATTAAAATCGTCAATTCCAAACTGATTTGGCATTACAACATAAGAATCATCCGGGACTTTTCTGGCAATCCAATGATGACCGCCAATTGTTTCCAGCCACCAGATTTCATTTTCATCTGAAAAAGCAATTCCGTTCATTTCGTAAGTTCCATACTCTTCAAGAATTGCCCCCAGTCTTTCAACTCCCTGACGAGCTGATTTTATATAAGGCAGTACAATTACATTAAAATCTTCTTCACCAAATCCACCTTTTTTTAGTAAAGGATCTGCACCTAAAACTCTTTCGTTAGAAGTGATTGTTTCTGTTGCTGTCATTCCAACATTAACTTCATTTACTCCGTGTGCGGCCCAGATTCCTTCATTCTTTTCTGCATTTGGACTAGTTGTATAGCGCATAGGATTTTTTGGAAGTTCAATTTCCTGTTTTGAAATAATTGATTTATATTTTCCTGGCTGATTTTCTGCAAGCACAAGTCCTAATTTTTTTGTACAAAACTGACCAGAAGGACAATCTTCACTTCTTGAAATCAAAGTAGAGCCATTATTTGATGCATTTTTACCTACTAAAATTGTTGTACATGCCATATATCACCTCTTTTCTTCTATATATAATTTCATTTATTATAAATCTGAAATATCAACATCCGGAGATACATGAATTTTATAATCTGGGTATTTTTCATGTAATTTATCTTTGATTAATTTAACGGCTTCATCAGATTTCATTTTAAAAGAACAAACAACATCAAATCTCATACTTTTGTCTTTAAAATCAATAAAGAAACCGTGCATCTGTAATGCCCAGACAAAAGATTTTACGATAAAACATCCGATTACAACACCCAAATATGCTTCTAAAGAAAAACCTGTAAAAGTGTATAATATTGCGGCAACAATCATTGCGCTTAAATATTCAATTCTACCATAACCCAAAGGATGCTTTTTATCGGGCTTTTTAGCAGCATATTTTGCCCCGATGATTGTAATCAAAGAAGAAAAAGCATCGGCTGTATTATTTACAGCATCTAAAATTACAGCAATTGAGTTTGAAAAAAGCCCTACTGCAACCTTAAACCCTGCAAGAAAAAAGTTTGCAATAATACCAAAAATTCCAGTTCTTACAATAATTTTTTTACGCATGTCTGGAGAAAGAATTGAATTAGTATCTGACATCTAAAACCTCTGGCTTTATTTTACGCAATCTAAAAAAAAATTAAAGGGGACAGACCCCTCTGCACATAATATTCACGTGGGGACTGACCCCTCTGCACCCTGTCGATATTATCCAGGGGAGTAACATAAAGGGGACAGACCCCCAAATACTGGGCTTCCGCATTATAAACAAAAATCCGATTTTTTGGCTCCCAGTCACGGTTGCG
>CAMGTC010000129.1 GCA_946061765.1 uncultured Treponema sp. | reverse complement strand
ACTCCAGGACGTTCATTTCTGTCGTCAAGGAATACTTCTACTCCAGCTTTTGTAAGTTCATCATAAAGTTTGTCTGCAACTTCCTGCATCTGTCCCTTATACTGAATAGGAACAATTGAAACCTGATATGGAGCTACTGACATTGGCCACTGAATTCCCTTATCATCGTGATGTCCTTCAATGATTGAAGCAAGAGTTCTGTCTACACCAATTCCGTAACAACCCATAAGTGGTGTAACAGGCTTTCCGCTGGTATCAAGATAAGTTACATTCATTGATTTTGTATATTTTGTTCCAAGCTTGAAGATATGTCCAAGTTCATTTCCTTTTTTCATGTAGAAATTTCCACCACAATCAGGACATTTATCTCCTTCTTTACAAGTACGAACATCTGCTGTCATAAATGGAGTAAAATCGCGGCCTGGTTCAACGTGTTTTATATGGAATCCTTCTTTTCCGCTTCCGGCTATACAGTCATGCATATCGATTGTTGAATCATCTGCCAAAACAGGAATCTTAATTCCGATTGGACCAACAAATCCATGAGGTGCACCAGAATATTTTAATACATCTTCTTCATTTGCAAGTTCTGCTCCAGAAGCTTTAAGAACTGCTGCGAGTTTTGTTTCGTTTACATCCAAATCACCACGGATTAAAACACAGAAATATGTTTCTGGGATGTATGTAACACCACCTTCTGTTACTTTTTCCGCATTTTTGTAGAAATCGTTTTTAGAAAGGTTGATTCCGCAGTTGTATACCTTGTAAATCAGAGCCTTAAGGAAGGTTGTAGATTTTGCATTAAAGAATTTTTCCATGTCTTCAATACTGAATACATTTGGAGTAGCAACTTCTTCAACAGGTAAATCTGTTTTAACCTGTGGTTTACCATTGCTATCAAGAGGAACTTCTTTCTGACATGCTGCTTTTTCTACGTTTGCGGCGTAAGAACAGTTTGGACAAAGAAGAAGGGTATCATCACCAACTGGACTTTCAACCATAAATTCTTCTGAACCAGAGCCACCCATAGAACCTGTATCAGCTTTTACAGAAATTGTTTTAAGTCCCATGCGTTTAAAAATACGGTGATAAGCGGCTGCAACATTGTCGTAAGATGCATCCAGATCAGTCTGGTCTTTGTCGAAGGAATATGCATCCATCATTGTAAATTCACGACCACGCATTACACCATAACGAGGGCGAATTTCATCACGATATTTTGTATTAATCTGATAGAGGGTAAAAGGCAACTGTTTGTAAGAAGAAATTCCTTCTCTTACAAGTGCTGTAAAGGCTTCTTCTGCTGTTGGAGAAACAACCATATCCTGACCCTGACGATTCTGGGCTGTCAGCATTTCTCCAGACATTTTGTCCCAGCGTCCAGATTCACGCCAAAGATCACCAGGCTGAATTACTGTCGGTTTTATTTCAAGAAGACCTGCTTTATCCAGTTCTTCACGGATTATTTTCTGAACTTTCATTAAAGAACGGTAGCCGAGTGGCATGTAAGCATAAAGACCGTTTCCAAGTTTACGAATCATACCAGAGCGCATCATAAGCTGATGGCTTGCAATTACTGCGTCGTTTGGAGCATCACGCAGTGTCCAAATAATTGATTTACTAGCTTTCATAAAATATATTTTAGTGAAATGAGCTCTTATTTACAAGTTTAAGGCTTTTTGCATACAGGGCAAACGCATTATAAATGCTTTTCCATAATGTTGGTGCGAAGGAGCGTGGCGTGATTCAAAAAGGCTCTTTTTGTGGCTGCTGTGAAGCGGCAGTTCAATAGTTTCTATAACACAAAAAGAGTGTAGCGCATTATTGCGCGGTTTTGAATCACGCAACCGTGACTGGGAGCGAAAAAATCGGATTTTTGTTTATAATGCCTTTGCCCTGTTTTTGCATAAAAAAAGGATAGAAAATTGTTAATGTTCTATCCTTAAAAAAGCAATAATATTAGGGTAAATGATTATTTTTTAAGAACACAAATAATTTTATCAGAATCTTCTTCTAATGGGTGTCCATAATAATCGCTGTAAAACTCGATTGAAGAAAATTTTGCAATTTCTGCTGTTCTTTTAAATGTTTCCAAACTTATAGGAGTGATTGGTTCGTTTTTAACTTCATCAATACTCTGTCCGTCTTTTGTTACTACCTGCTGATTTAATGTATATTTTAAGGTAGCTGCATCTTTTAAGATGTGTGAATAAAGTTCCACTCTATCTGATTTTTGAACAGCTAAATCAATTCTTGGACCAGAAAAATCATATTTTGCAAAGTTGATTAAATCCAGAACTATATATCCACCGTCCGAAAGCAGCATTTTTGAATCAAATAAAAGTTTTTGAACCTGAGCTTTATCTTTTATAAAGATTAATCTGTAATCTCCGCAATAAATTAAGTTGTAAAAATTTTTACCCAGGTAGCGTACAATATCCATTGGAGGAAGATTAAAAGCATGGATTTTGTTTGTAATCTCTGTTTGATGTGAATGTAATAAAGAAATAAACTCTGTGTATGTGTCGGTTATTGTAACTTCATTATTTGCTTCTGCCATTTTTCTAGAAAGGAGCGCAGTTCCAGCTTCTACACTTAAAAATTTTGCAGGGCTTGGAAATTTGTTGCATAAACCTTGTAAAAACTCAATTTGATTTGGTTCAATAGGAAAAAGTTCTTCGTAATAATCAAGCCATCTTTTAATGTAAATCATATTCTCTTCTCCCGATACTTATATTATATCACTTATTGAATGATTTTATTACTATTAGTTAATTTTCCATCTGTTGTTGTCTTTGTAAAAGCGTTTTGCATTAACTTCTAGCAGACGACCATCTTCTCCCAGCATTTTAACCATTGAAGTTAGAGGATTGACTTCTGTAATTTTAAAATCGGTCCCATCATAGAAGATTCTTAATCCCTCTGTTGGTAATTTTTTTCTGGCTTCATTGTACCAGTCGTATTCATAAGAAAGGCAGCACAAAAGTCGTCCACATTGACCGGATATTTTCATCGAATTTAGAGAAAGATTTTGATCTTTGGCCATTTTAATGGAAACTGGTCTTAATTTATCGGAAACACCGTGACAGCAGAATGGGCGACCGCAAACGCCTAATCCACCGGTAATTCTGGATTCATCTCTAACACCAATTTGTCTTAATTCAATTCTGATTTTAAATACAGAAACAAGATCTTTTACCAGTTCTCTGAAATCAACACGATTATCTGCGCTAAAGAAAAATAAAGCTTTTGGCTCGTCGAATAAAAAGTGAGTTTCAATCAACTTCATATCAAGCTTGTGAACAGCAACTTTTTCTTTAAAAACCTTAAAAGCATTAGCTTCTTTTTGTTTAAGGTCGTTAAGTTTTTTCATGTCGTTATCATTTGCTTTACGATCGATTGTTACTATATCGGATTGTTTAATTCCAATTGGTTTTTTAGAAGTTCCCAGAACCTGTGTCATATCTTTTCCGTAGCGAGTTGGAGCAATTACGTAATCACCAGTTTTTATGTTTAGTTTTTCGGGAGCCTTAGCATAAAGAGTTTCGCTGGAATAGGCTAATTTTAAGTTGTAAAGAGGGTAATCAAAAACAAGATTTTCGCTTTCTGTTACCTCTGTCTCATTATCTTCTAAAGCAGAAAGGTTTTCTACTTCGTCATCTATATCACTTTCAAAAATATCACTCATTTATATATTACCTTATTAATTATTCATATTAGTAACCCTTAGTATACCCTAGGATTTGTTAATCAAGCAAGTTAATAATCATTCCCTTAATTTCATTAATTTCGGCTAAAAGTTTTAAGTTGTCCTTTGTTTGTTGTAATTCCAGCATGTCTCTGGTCAGTTGATCAAGTTTTTCGTCAATTATATTAAAACTGGTTTTTGTTACAACTTGGGCTGGAATTTCATAGGAAGAAAAAATTGGAAGTGGTGACCTTTTTACAGGTTGTTTTGTTCTTCTGTTAATAAGAGTTGTTGTATTTACTTGAAAGTTATTTTTTGCCACATAAGTTAAAAACTGTCTGATTTTTTCCTTGAAATTCATTAAGTTTTCCATAGTTAATTCAGCGGACAGTTGATTACTTGCCAATTCTGCCTGATCTCTTAAGTAAATGACTGCTTGAGTGCGGTCCATGCTTTCTATTTCACTTGGAAATAGAGTTTCATCTTTTTGTTCAACTTTTGATTGCTTGTTGATGAGTTCAGAAAATTTAACTTTAGAACTTTTTGCAGTTTTTTCGGCTTCCTTTTCTTTTTGAGCTTTTCTGGTGGAACTTTGGATTCCTGAGTATAAATATGATGAACTTAGAGAGTCAATTTCAGCCATTAGTGAGAAACTCTTTCCTTAATTGCTTTTGATTGAAGATAAGTTTCTGATGCTTCTTCATATCTTACTTTATCTTTTATAGAAATACACTGTCCGTTAAAAATTGCTTCTTCTTCAATTTGAACTTTGTGACTTATTATATCACCAAGAACTGCTGAATTTGAAAGTAATTTAACAGATTCATTTGCATACACGTCACCTAGAATAATTCCACCAACAATAACTGCTTTTGCCTTTAGATTTCCGCGGATTCTTGCGTTTTCACCAATAATTACATTTCCGTCAGTTTCGATATTTCCGTCAACGTCGCCGTCAATTCTAACAAAACCGTTGATTTTTATATCTCCAGATATAGCAGAACCATTTCCTATGATGGTGTTTAATGAAATGTCATCTAGTTTTAATGCCATGTGAATCCTATTTATTCATATTAATGTTGATATATTTTGCAGGGTCAACTACGTCTGAACCAATGTGAACTTCATAGTGTAAATGTGGACCTGTAGAAATACCAGTGTTTCCTATAGTTCCAATAATTTCACCCTGATCAACTAACTGACCTTTTTTTACTCTAATAGAGTTTAAGTGGGCATAACGAGTATAAATACCGTGGTTATGTTTAACAATAACGTAATTACCAAAAGAGTTATCGTAACCGGCTGTAACAACTTGTCCAGAAGCGGTAGACATTACAGGGTCGCCTGCGTGCCATGTAGAAAAGTCAATTCCTTTGTGGATATACCAGTTACCATTTATTGGATGAATATTTGGTCCAAATGCCATTGAAATATGTACATGTGGATTTTTTACAGGGTTGATACTTGGGATTTCTGTAAAAAGATTCTGCTGTGTTTTAAGCATTTTTCCAATCTGTTCAATTGGTTCAACAGCACCTTCCAAATATGAAGTAAGTTCTTTTACGTCAGCAATTTCTCTGGCAGTTCCATTTGCAATTTCTGTAGAACTAAAGAGAGATGATAAATCTCCATTTGAAATAGAACTGTTTGAATTGTTTTCTACTTGAGAAATTCCCAATAAGGAAAGACTCTGAGAAAGTGAAGTCTGGAAACGTTTAGCTGCCTGGAAGAGATTGGTATTTTCATCTCTAAGTTCATCTAAACTTGCAAGTGTTTCTTTATTTTGTTCTCTTAAACTAGAGATTTCAGAATTAGCGGAAATTGAACGATGATTGTAATAAAAGAAAGAGGCTAAAATACCAACAAATAATAAGCCTCCCATTATCAGGGCAAAAACGTTTGTCTGAAAGTTAACAACTTTACTCTGTGAATGAGGAACTACCATAATTGTTAACTTACTATCAAAAACTTTAAACGCTTTTACAAAAAAAATTCCTATAGCTTTGAAAAATGAGCCGAAACTTTTTGTGACATTTGATGCCAGACGTTTTTCAAATTTCTTTAATGTTTTTTGTGTTTTAGACAATTTTAACCCCGATATTTTAAATAGGATATCATATTAATATAGCACAGCTGAAGGCTTCACGTCAAATATCGGCATTTTAATTGAAAAATTTGACGATAAAGTAAAAGAATGTTAAATTGAAAGTAATAAAAATATCCCATCTTAGGAAGAAATAAGCTATGAAGTTTTTTGATACTCACGCTCACATCGGGCTTATATACGATGATCCTATTGAACAATTGCGCGTTATTCAACAGGCCAAACAGGCAGGTGTACAACGCATTGTAAGTATTAATAATAGTCTCATGGATTTTCAGAAGGTTTATCAGAACCTTAAATCAATTTCTGGAATATATCATGCGGTTGGCGTAGCTCCATCAGAGGTAACTAATCCAGGTTCAGATTGGATTAGCAAAATTGAAAAAAATCTATCTTTGCCAAATGTAGTTGCAGTTGGAGAAACTGGTTTGGATTATTATAAGCAGTTTGGAGATAAACGTTCACAGATTGAATTGTTTATTACCCAGCTTGAAATTGCTCAAAAATATAATTTACCTGTTATCATTCACAATCGTGATGCCGGTAAAGATCTTTATGAAATTCTTTCTGAAAGACTTCCAGATAAGGGTGCAATTTTACACTGTTATTCTGAAGACGAAGAATTTGCAAAAAAATGTCTTGATAAAAATATCTGGTTTAGTTTTGCCGGTAATTTAACATACCGTAATGCCAGAAATTTGCATAATACAGTTTTAAATATTCCTGTAGAACGTATTCTTATAGAAACAGAAAGTCCATTTATGATTCCTTCTGAATTCCGTGAGAAAAAACGAACAATGCCTGCATATCTTCCTGCAACTGCAAAATTTCTGGCAGAAATGCTTGATATGGATTTAGAAAGCTTGAGTGATCAACTCTGGAAGAATAGTTGTAAAGCTTTTGGCCTGCCTGAAGCATAAAAAAGGCAAAATGAATTTATATCATCCTGTTCGCATTGGAAATATTGAATTAAAAGGTAATCTCTTTCTTGCGCCTGTTGCTGGTTACAGTGATTCGGCCTTCCGTTCTGTTTGTATCGAGAATGGAGCATGTTTTACTTATACCGAGATGGTAAGCGCCGAGGCTTTGGTTAGAAAAAATCAAAAAACCGAAGTATTAATGAGTCGTGCCTATAACGAAAGTGCTTATGCTGTTCAGATTTTCGGTGGACAAGAAGATATTATGTCAGAAGCTACTCATATTGTTCTTGAAAAAACAAATTGCGAGTGTATTGATATAAATTGCGGCTGCCCTGTTCCAAAAATCATAAAAAGTGGAGCTGGGTCAGAACTTACAAGAGATCCAGAAAAACTATATAGAATTGCAAGTGCGGTTGTTAAGGCTGCTGGTGGAAGTCCAGAAAAGGGCGGAAAACCTGTAACAGTAAAGATTCGTTCTGGTTGGGATAAACCTCATATTACCTGGAAAGAAGCTACACAGGCGGCTTTGGATGCAGGGGTAAGTGCAATTACAATTCACCCAAGAACCAGAGCTCAGGGTTATGAAGGTCATTCTGACTGGAATATATTAAGAGAACTTGTTGAATTTGTTGATTCAAGAGTTCCTGTTTTTGGTAGCGGTGATTTATTCAAACCGGAAGATGCCAAAAAAATGCTGGAGGAAACTTCTGCGGATGCGGTAATGTTTGCCAGAGGAGCAATGGGAAATCCATTTATTTTTAGGGATACAACTTCTCTTTTAACTCAAGGTTCTTATGAGCCACTTTCTGCTGATGTAAGAATCAAAACTGGATTTGCTGAGCTGGAAAGATTAGCAGCTGAAACTTCAGAAAAACATGCTTGTCTTGAGATGAGAAAACGCTTTTCCGCTTATTCAAAAGGTATTCCAAATGGTGCTGCTTTAAGACTTCAAATTGTTCATGCAGCTACCATAAAAGATTATCATGATATTTTTGATGATTTCTTAAGATAATAAAATCTGTCTATATAGTTCGAATTTCGAATTTTAAGTGGTAATGCATAAAATTGAATTTTATAATCGCATTTGCATTATGAAAATACTGCCAGGCAGAAAGCGACTGTCAAAACCGCGCAATAATGCGCTACACGCTTTTTGTGGTATA
>CAMGTC010000128.1 GCA_946061765.1 uncultured Treponema sp. | reverse complement strand
ACGGAAGAGTATCTGCGCTGTGTGTAAGTTTTTAATAGAGTAAAATTCGCATAACTTGACAGAAATTATTTAATTTCAAGGTCATTCTATGACACCTTGACCCTCTATAATGGCCCCCATAAAACTAGAAATGTGGGTGTTTTTATTGGGAAGAAATAGAGATGAAAAATATTTTGTGAAATCGTGATTTTTTCATCTTTAAAACCTAGAATCGTGGTATAATCTTCCATAATATGCAAGTTGATTATAGTAAACTTTGGGCTCGTTATAAGGAGCTAGGTCACAAGAATAAAACAGACCTTATTGAGATGGCAGGAATTTCAACTAATATTCTTGCCAAACTGACTAAGGGAGAGTTTATTTCCATGGATAGTATTCAGCGTATTTGTAAAGCTCTGAATTGTGATGTAGGCGATATTTGTGTGATTAATAAAGTGGAAGATTAAAAGGAATATAAAATGGCAGCAATAAATGATCTTATAAGTCAGATTGATGATGAAGAGCTAAAAAAAAGAATTACAGAGGAATTAGAAAAGCTTACAAATCAGAAAAAGTTTGGACTTGTTTTTGAGGAGCATCTTCCTGAGTGTGTTCCCCTATATGATGTACCTATCAAAAAAGGTTGTAAAGTTGCACTTAAGACTGGAAAGGTAAACGAATACTACACAGTTATGCAGGTAGAAGGTAATAACGTTTACTGTACCGATAAAAAAGAAAGCCAACTTATAAATTTTTTGAAAAAAGATCTTGTCTGCATTGCTGAATTTGGAGAGTCGATTTATCCATATTTGAAACAGATTGATTCTATTTATAAATCTGATGATAAAGAGCTTCCGACTCATGCTTTGATTCAAGCTGATAATTACCATGCATTACAGCTTTTGGAATATCTTTATGCAGGAAAAGTTGATTGTATTTATATAGACCCACCTTACAATACAGGTGCGCGTGACTGGAAATATAATAATGATTATGTAGATTCAAGCGATACTTATCGCCATAGTAAATGGCTTAGCATGATGAAAAAGCGCTTGCTTTTGGCAAAGAAGCTTTTAAAACCAACAGATAGCGTAATGATTGTTACTATTGATGAAAAGGAATATCTACATTTAGGCTGTCTTTTGGAGGAATTGTTTCCTGAAGCAAGGATACAGATGGTAAGCAGTGTAATTAATCCAAAAGGAAATCGTAGAGATAATGAATTCTCAAGATGCGAAGAATATCTTTTTTTTGTTTACTTTGGAGATTCGAAGATTACTTCAAATGGTGAAGATATGTTAAGAGAAGCATTTGAAGAAGATGAATCAAATAACAGAGATATTAGATTAAGAGCTTTACTTAGAGGTGCAAGTAATCACGGAAAAAGAACAGATAGACCTAATCTTTTTTATCCACTACTTTTTGAAAAAAATACAGGCAAGTTTATTGGACCTGGAGAAGTTCCTCCTTTAGACTTTAATAGAAATGATTATATAACCCCAGACGGAACAGTTGCAATGTGGCCAATAGGTACAAATGGAACCGAACTAACTTGGAATTTACAACCGTCAACTCTTATTGAAAAACATAAACAACACTTCTTAAGTTTTTCAAAATGGGATGGTGAAAAACGTGTTGGTTATTATCTATCAGAAGGTCAAGAAGAAAATTTCAAGAATGGTATGTATGATGTTGTCGGGCAAGATGATGATGGAGCATATATAATAAAACTAAAAGAAGCAGTAACAAAAGATGTTAGGCCAATGACAATCTGGAATAAGAAATCACATTCTGCTAGTGAATTTGGAACAACAATGCTTAATAATATTTTTAAGGATCGACGTTTCTCTTTTCCAAAATCTCTCTACGCAGTTCACGATGCAATTCGTTTCTTTGTCGCAAACAAGCCAAACGCCCTCATTGTGGATTTCTTTGCAGGTTCAGGAACAACACTTCATGCAGTTAATCTCCTAAACGCAGAAGACGGTGGAAAGCGTCAGTGCATTATGGTAACAAATAATGAAGTCAGCGATGATGAGTCAAAAACTCTTACTTCGAAAGGCTTTACTCCAGGGGATGCAGAATGGGAAAATCTTGGCATTGCAAATTATGTTACCTGGCCGCGCACTGTTTGTAGCATAAACGGTAAAGACATAAAGGGGGAAAATCTTAAAGGCAATTACATCGGAAGTGATATTCCCATGGCAGACGGCTTTAAGGCAAATGCAGTTTTCTTTAAACTTGGTTTCTTAGATAAAACTTCTGTTCAGCTTGGGCGACAGTTTAAAGAACTTCTACCATTGTTGTGGCTTAAAGCTGGTGGATGGGGAAAATGTCCAGAGAGTGAAAAATTTATAAAAGACAATATATTGCCACCTTACATTATTCTTCCAGATAATCATTTTGCGGTTTTGATAGACGAAAAATACTTTTCTGAATTTGAACCTACAGTAAATTCAGAAAAAGAAATCTGGACTGCATATATTGTTACTGACTTTGAAAAAGGCTTTAAGTCTATGACTAAGAGCCTGAACGTAAAGAAATCTTATCAGCTTTATCGCGATTATCTTGATAATTTTAGAATAAATACAGAAAGGAACTAATATGAACGTAGAATTGTTTCCATTTCAAACAATAGCAGTAAATGAATTAAGAGCAAAGACAGCAGAGGCTCTTGGTTCTTATTATAGAACTCATACACCACAGGTAGTTTCATTACAGGCTCCAACAGGTGCTGGAAAAACTATAATAATGGTTTCTCTTGTAGAAGATATTTTCTACGGAACAGAGAATTATTCTGAACAGCCAAATGCTATATTTGTCTGGCTTTCTGATTCACCTCAGCTTAATGAACAATCAAAAAACAAGTTCTTAAAATCTGATAAAATATCTGTTAGTCACTGTATAACAGTTCGTGAAGATAATTTTGACCAGGAAGTTTTTGATGACGGAAATATTTATTTTATAAATACACAGAAAATTACAAAAACAGCAAATCTTTGTAAACATTCTGATAATCGCCAGTATACAATTTGGGAGACAATTGAAAATACTGCTAAACAAAAATCTGACAGACTGTATTTTATTATTGATGAAGCACACCGCGGAATGCAAGGAAATGAAGCAGGCAAAGCAACTACAATCATGCAGAGGTTCTTAAAAGGTGCACCAGACTTTGGATTATCGGAAGCTATTCCACTTGTAATAGGGGTAAGTGCAACAGCAGCCCGTTTTAATAACCTTATTGGTGATATTAATTCTACTTTGCAGAAAGTCATTGTAAAACCAGCAGATGTTCGATCATCAGGTCTTTTGAAAGATAGAATTGTTATTACTTATCCGAATGATGCTCAGAAAAGTAATGAGATGGCGGTTCTTGATGCTGCAACTGACGAATGGATAAGTAAAGTAAAACATTGGGCTCAATATTGCAAAGAACAGCATTATAAATATATTAATCCAATCTTTGTTATTCAGGTAAAAGCTGGAACAAGTGGAAACGTATCGGATTCAAATCTTGATGATATAATTGCAAAAATAGAAGATAAGCTAAAAATACGTTTCCATGAAAACGATGTTGTTCATACCTTTGGAGATGTCTCAACACTTACACTTAACGGATTAAAAGTACATCACATAGAACCAAATGATATTGTTGATGATATGCGTGTAAAGATTGTCCTGTTTAAGGAAAATCTTTCTACAGGATGGGATTGTCCGCGTGCAGAAACAATGATGAGTTTTAGAAAAGCTGAAGATGTAACTTATATTGCACAGCTTCTTGGTAGAATGGTTCGAACACCAATGCAGAGTCATATTAATGTTGATGATTCTTTGAATGATGTAAGATTATTCCTTCCATATTTTAATCGTGATAATGTTGAATCTGTAGTAAAGGAGTTACAGGATTCTGAATGTGGTGACATTCCAACAGTTATTGATTCTGAATCTATAGAACAGCCTATTTACAAGACTTGGACAGTTCATACAGCTCATACAAAAACTTCTACAGAAAATGAAAATCAGAATGTGTTTGATTTTTATGGGGAAACATCTGAATCTAATACAGAAACAACTTCAAGCTATACTAGTGTTTCTGATTCTGTAAAAGAAGCCGATGTTCCGCATTATCCTCCTCAAGTGGAAAACGTTGTAGAAAAAACAACTGATATAAGTAAACTGGATACACCTGTAACTCAAATTTCAGAAGGTAATAAAAAAATTGCTGTTGAACAAAAAACAGAACAGCCAGACTTATTTGTTTCGACAATCGATAGAGAGGCTGTAACTAAATTTATTAATGATTCAGCTTTATTAACTTATGTTATTCGTTCTGTAAAAATATCAAGTTATCTAAAATCTCTTACTTCTCTTGTTTCTCTTTTAACACACCAAAATATAGATCGTAGTGCACTTGGTACAGTTACAAACGAAGTTGTAGAAATGATTCATCAATATGCTGAAAAGCTAAGAGCTTCAGGAGATTATGACCAGAAGTCAAAAGATATTTTGACCTATAAATTATCAATCAAAATATTTGATGTATTTGGTAAGGATTTGTCAGAAGGACAAATAAAAGATTCATTCTATCTGAGTAATACTGAATTGGACAGACAGCTTAGGGCTGTTGATGCTAAACTTGCAGGATTTGGCTTTCCACAGGCTTATGGACAACAATATTACGAACCTGATAATCCGGATGATTTTAAGATAGACTGTATTTTGTTTGCAATTGATGACGAATGTATGGCAGAATTAAATAAATATGCGGAAAAGAAATTCCATGAATACAATGATGCGAATAGGCGATATATTGTTGAGAAAAACGAATCTGTAAAAAAACAATACAGCGACATTATTTCTGATGGTGATATTGTAAGTAAGCATAATTTTTCTTTGCCAGAGGAAATTACAGTTCCAGAAGATACAACCGGTAAAGAATATATGAATCATCTTTTTGCTGATGAAAAAACTGGTTTAGCAAAGATTAAATTAAATACATGGGAAGATGGTGTTATTGAAGAAGAACAGACTCGGCCTGATTTTGTCTGTTGGATTAGAAATCCTTCTAGAGCTTCATGGTCTTTAACAATACCTTATGAAATTAATAATGAAATAAAACCGGCATTTCCTGACTTTTTGATTATACGAAAAGATGATAAATCTCAAGCCGGTTATGTAATTGATATTCTTGAACCACATAATCCAGATTTTAAAGATAATTTACCAAAAGCTAAAGGTTTTGCAAGATATGCAGAAGCAGAACCAAAAGTTGGGCGCATACAATTGATTCGTAAAGTCAAAGATGGTGGAAAAGAGAAATTTAAGAGACTTGATTTTTCTAAGGGTGAAATCAGACAGAAGGTTCTTGCTATGCAGACGTCTGATGAACTTGATCATTTATTTGATACTGATGGATTTTTTGAGTAAGGAATACTATGTCGAAACATGATAACAGTATAATTACAGAAGCAGCTCCTCATACAATTAAAAAATTTGAACTGATAGAATCCTATGTTGATGAATGGGCAAGAAAAATCCTGGGATTTGGACAATCAAAAGGAGTTATTTACATAGATTGCATGTCAAATAGTGGTCTTTATTACAACGAAAAAAAGAATCTCGTAGAAGGGACAGCTATTAGGGTAGCAAGAAAACTTAATGATATTATTGTAAGTTATCCGGGAAAAAAAGCTATTATCCTTTTTAATGATTTAGAAAAAGCACGAGTTGAACGATTAAAAAATGAAATAGAAAAGCTGAATCTAAACAATATAGAAGTTATTTATCATAATGAAGATTGTGATTCTTTTTTACAAGGCCTAAATTCAACGGAATGGACAGAATTCAATACTTTGCTCTTATACGATCCTTATAATGCTTCAATAAACTGGGCTGCAATAAAGCCATTTTTAAATCGTTGGGGAGAAGTTATAATCAATCATATGGCTTTTGATACTCCAAGAGGAGTTACACAAGCAAAGAAAAAAAACGTGGTAAGACGATATGAAGAAACATATCAAAGAGATATTGATTCTCTCAAAGAAACTGATAAAAGAGAATTAGATAAAATTATTGTTTCAATTATAAAAAATAATGTACAAAAAACAAATGCAAATTATTTTATATCACTTGCTCCATTTTATAGTAGAAGAAATGGGAAACTTTATAGTTTAATCCATTGTACATCGAATATTGAAGGCATCAAATTATATAAAAGAATTACATGGAAAACTTTTGGCAATAAGTCATCTTTGAAAAAAACTCATTATGACAATAATCAGCCAACTTTTGATTTTGGAGCAGAAATTGCTTTACAGGAAACTGCTGATCCGGAGTGTTATACAGTTTCTGATATTGCTAAATATATTTTTGAAACTTTTAATACTAAAAAAGTAGTTTTGTTAAAAGAAATATATGCAGATTTAGATAAACATCCTATTTTTCCAAGTGATGGATATAAAAACGAAATAAAGGCAGAACTCAAAAAACTTGGAATAAAAATATCAAATACGACTATTACTTTTCCTCAGAAACAAGGAGAAGTACAATGAAATCAAAAATAGAATGGACAGATAAAACTTGGAATCCTATTACTGGTTGTACAAAATATTCATCAGGTTGTGTTAATTGTTATGCAGAGATGATGGCCAGACGCTTAAAAGCTATGGGTATAAAAAAATATGAAAATGAATTTTCAATTACACTGCATGAAGAATGTCTTGAAGAACCTCTGCGCTGGAAAGGCAGTAACAATGTATTTGTCTGTTCAATGAGTGATTTATTTCATGAAGAAGTTCCTTTTGATTTTATTGATAAAGTCATGGAAACAATAAAAAAAACAAAAAATAACAGGTATCAACTTTTAACAAAACGAGCTGAAAGAATGGCTGAATATTTTAATGACCGTTCTATTCCTAAAAACGTTTGGCTAGGAGTTACTGTAGAAGATGAAAAAGCAAAATATAGAATTGATTATTTACGAAAAATAAAAGCTTCAATAAAGTTTCTATCTTGCGAACCTTTACTCTCAGATTTGGGAGATATTGATTTACAAAATATAGATTGGGTTATTGTTGGAGGAGAAAGCGGTCCAAAAGCAAGACCAATGAAAGAAGAGTGGGTTTTATCTCTTAAAGAAAAAACCGATAAATTGGGAATTGCTTTTTTCTTTAAGCAGTGGGGTACATGGGGAAGCGACGGTGTAAAGAGAAGTAAAAAACGAAACGGGAAATTATTAGCAGGAAGAATAGCACAAAATAGTCCCATTATAAATAAAAATACAGAAGTTAGATTTGATTATAATTTACTAAAGATTATTGGCTTTGAGAATATTTATGGAACTAACTCTTTGGTTTTTGAATTGCCTTTAAAGAATGGAACAAATGTTTTTATGCGAATTGATTGTGGATGTAATGATAATCAAAAGTACATACTCATACTGGATCTTCAAAAAGTTTGTAAATCACCAGATTTTACAAAGATTCTTGACGATAAGAATTTTTTCGAAAATCCAGAGTCTTCTCCAGATTTCCTTAAAAATAAAATAAGAAACTGTTTAGATGGATTTTCAAAAGGAATAACAAATCCAGTTCCTCTTGCTGAAATTTCTTATTGCGTGGATGAAGTACGATTTATAAATGGCATAACAAGAATTTCATACCTAGCTACTTATTGTGAATCATCGATACCAGTTGAATGTGATAAAGAATCTGTTGAAAGTTTATTTAATTTATATGGTAATAAAAATTATGAACCACATTCATTAGAAGAATATCGTTTAGAGTATGAAAATAGAATCAAAATTTTCAAAAGAGGAACAAATTAATGAACCAAGAACTAATCTCCGCCGTAAAAGCAATAAAAACAGCAATTTTACAGTCTCAGTATCAGGCAGCAAAAGAAACTACTCGCGTTCAGCTTATTCTTTATTATGGCATTGGTCGCTATCTTTCTT
>CAMGTC010000127.1 GCA_946061765.1 uncultured Treponema sp. | reverse complement strand
GAGATACAATTCTTCAGACTCTTGAAAAGAATGGAGTTAAGGTTCCTGCAAGATGCCGAAGTGGAGAATGTGGCTGGTGTCATTCTAATTTAATTTCTGGACAGGTTTTTGTTCCAGAGAAAATGGAATACAGACGCAGTGCAGATATAACTTATGGTGCCATTCATCCCTGTTGTACTTTTCCTTTAAGTGATTTAGTAATTGAGATTCCGCTAAGTAAATAGATTTATTAATTGTTTTAGCTTAGGTAAATCATTATACTGACTACTTATTGAGGATTTTTTATGAAGTACAAATTTTCGTTTAAGCAGTTTATAGTTCCTAATTTCTGGAAAAGATTTGCATTTATGCTTCCAGCAGTTTTGTTTATGGGATTTTTTGTTTCTATTTTGTTGGAAATTAATTGGGGGACAGACCCCGCAAGTTTTATGAATTTTAATATTGCTCATACTATTAAATTTTCTTTGGGTACTACAGAAGTTATTGTTTATGGCGTGATGTTAGTAATTGTTTTTTTTACAGGCGCTAACAGAATTGGTTTTGGAACTTTGGCCAATATGATTTTAATTGGTTACACAGTTGATTTGTGCCGTTGGATTTGGGGTAAATGTGGCTTTCATGATTATATAATGACATGTTCTCTTGCACCTAAAATTGGAATATTTGTTGTGGTCTTACTTTTATTCGTTGTTGTTGCTGCAATTTATATGAATGCACAAATGGGAGTTGCTCCTTATGATGCACTTCCTTCTATCATTAGTGAAGCACTACCAAAAGTTCCATATTTTGTAATAAGAATTATTTATGATTTTCTTGCAATGGGAATTGGAATTTTTGTGAGTGTTTTTACTCAAGATGGAATTCAAGGCTCATTGATTGGAGCCAGTGCAATGTCGATTTTAATTGGCCCAGCAGTTTCCTTAGTTGCAAAACCTTTGAGTAAATTATTGAAATAGTTTTATCAACAGGCAGATACATTTATATCGCTGATTGTGTTAGAGGTCTGTCCCCTTAGTAAAATCAATTGAGATTTGCAGGGGGACAGACCTCAATTTTTTTTAAACTTTGGTTTGGATGGAGTGTAGGGAGTGTAGGGGACAGTTCTCTATACTTTTTTTTGTGGGGTACAGACCTCTATTTTTGACCTCAATTTTTTCCTAGAAAAATTGTCATTTTGAAGAAATGTTTTATATTAATTCTATGCCAAGAAGAAGATTTAGTTATTTAAGAAGGAATTTAGTTCCAGCCTACAGTTTAGACACAAATGAAAAGTTTGTTGCAGCATATTATTTGTACTCTGTTGTAAAAGATAAGCCAAACTCCATTATTTTATCTTGTACAGCTGATATTGATCACTTGTTTTTTTCACTTGTTGAATCATTAAACAAATGTTCTTTATGTAGCAGTATTCTCAAGAATTATGTTTCTCGTTTAGAAAAAGAAGGAAAGTTGTCTTTGAATTCAGAAGATGACAAATATCTTTATAAAGAGGATGCCAAAGCCAATAGATATCTTAGAGATATGGATAATCAGGATGAGCTCAATTATTACAGGTGTTTAGTTGCTGAAGAAAGAGGTACTCTTGGAAAATTGGTTGCTCTTATCTTTTTTGTAAATAATCCTCTAAAAGCCATTGAAAGTAAGCGGATGTATGTTCCTGTAAAATACGAAAAATTAAGTCATGATATTACTAAAGGTAAATTTCTTCAGAATGAACTAGAACTTTCTGACAGTGAAGTTCTTTACACTTTGTCTAGATACCGTAAGGCTACTATTAATTATTTAGACAGTGTATTAACTGAATGTTCTGCTAATGCTGAGGAATTGTATTCTACCCTTTTGGGTGTTGAAAAAAAAGATATCGGAAAAATGTTAAGGCCTGATGGTAAATTGATTCAGTTTGGATTTTTTAATCTTGATCATGATATGAATCCGGCATTAATTGATTGCATCGAACAGCAGGATTTAAATTTATATTTTTCTGATTTAATTCAATCAGCTGATTCTTCAAATGTTTATGATTTAGATACATTTTCTATTTCAAAAGATAAAACTAATGTCATGAAGAAGATTTTGGAAAATCAAGATTCTGTTTCAATTTTACTTTATGGAAAACCTGGTAGCGGTAAAACTGAATATGCAAAATCTCTGGCAAGAAGTTGTGGTAAAAAAACAGTAATATTTAAAAACGAAGCAGAATTAATGTCAAAGACTGAAGTTTTAAATAGATTGAATTGTCTTTTAAGTTTAAGCCGACCAGATACTATTTTGATTGTAGATGAAGCTGATAGTCTTTTAAAAACTCAGACAAACTTTTTTGGTTTTCTTACCTCTGCCGATTCAAAGGGCCCCATAAATAAAATTCTTGAAAAATCAAAGAATAAGGTTATTTGGATTGTAAATCACATTGAGCAGATTGAAATTTCTACCCGAAGGCGTTTTACTCTTTCCTTTAAGTTTGAATCTATGTCTCCTGAAGTGCTTAAAAGTATTGCTGCAAAAAAATTAGAGGAAACCGATTTGGATGATAATCTTCGTCAAAAAATTCTTGTTATGCTTGGAAATTATAATGTAACTGGTGCATCTGTTGATAATGTGGTTAAAGCTATAAGAAGTTTTTCTTCCGATTGTTTATCTGGAAATGAAAATATTATTCATAATGTTGAAATTGTATTAAAAGAAAATTCTCTTTTATTGAATGGAAATTCAACGATGAGAGAAAAAATTTCAGATTCGTATGATTGTTCTGTATTGAATTCGTCACTTCCAGCTGAAAAAATTGTAAAAATGGTAAAGAATGCTGATTCTTTTGCTAAAAAAAATTCGGCAAGTGATAATTATGTTCAAACTGGAATTAGAATTTTACTTTACGGTTTAAGTGGTACTGGTAAAACTGAATTTGCAAGATTTTTGGCCTCTCAGCTAGGAAAAAAGATTCTATTAAAAAGAGCCAGTGATATTTTAGATAAATATGTTGGTGGTACTGAACAAAATATAAAAGATGCCTTTGATGAAGCTGCTGCAAATGATGAAATTTTATTATTTGATGAGGCAGATTCTTTCTTTGCAGATAGAAATATGGCAAAAAATAGTTGGGAAAGAACTCAGGTTAATGAATTTTTGACCCAAATGGAAGAATTTCCTGGAATTCTGATTTGTACTACAAATCTAAGGAAGATAATGGACCCTGCCATGCTCAGAAGATTTCATATCACAGCTGAATTCTCTGCATTAAATGAAGATGGAATTGAAAAATTACTCTATAAATATTTTGCAGCATATGAATTTACAAATTCACAGATAAAAGAATTGTGTTATTACAATTCTGTAACTCCCGGTGATTTTGGAAGACTTGCTTCCAGAATAAGATTTTTGGATGAAGAAGAAATTAATTCCGATTTTATAATTTCTGAATTGTGTGATATTCAAAAAGAAAAAAAAGATGAGGATTTTTCTAACAAAATAGGTTTTACTGCTTAATATGGGGGCGTTGGTCGCACGCAAGCGTGCTTACCGAGTTTGCAAGCAAAATCACGGGAATTAGATTGGGGATTTTAAGGGGCTAAACAGCGAAGCTGTTTTACCCCTTAGGAGAAGGGGTAGCGGAAAAGACTGAAAGGCTTTGGAGCGAGGGGAAGGCTTTCCCCTCCTTAATTATTTAGATGATTCCAAGTGGAATTAAAACTGCCAAAAGTAAAAGGTCGCCCCCAATCATTGTAATAAGGAAACATTTCTGGAATTTTGGTTTTGAATCGGGAACATAATTACTTGCAAGAAAGAATGGAATGTAGGTTGTGATGAAAACTGGGATTGCGCCCCACCATTTGTAAACCCAGATAAAAGCAGGTGTCCAGGCAAGAAAAATTTCGAAGAGGCTGAAAAGCAGGGCCATTGAGATTGTTGTAAATAATTTGCAAGAAATGCCTTTTTTACCGTTTGAAGAAAAATATCTTTTTGTCCTGTCTTCTGGCATCATTTTAAAAGAAATAATACCTGCAATAGAAAACATCATACTCAGTTCCCAGGAAACTCCAATCAAAAGTACAAAAGAAGAACTGGCATTACTGACTGTCCACAGGGCATATCCAGAAAAGTGTCTGATGAGTGCATTCATAATTTCGTAAAACCAATGAACACTGTATAAAGAAAAACCTGCGATTATAGCCTTGTAATTTTTGTTACGGACTTCACTCCAATAAATGTAAAAAACAAAAGCTAATAAAGCAATAAAGGTCCAATTAAAGTTGGATGGATCTCTGACGATTACAGCATCGGCTGCTGCTTTGTTTGCTGGGTCTCCAAAAATTTTTAACATAATCTTCTCCTATTTTTTAATTTTGATTTTGGGTGTCTTTGGGGATGTCTTGGGGGACAGACCTCTAGAGTTTTTGAGGGAAATTATTATTGAGGAAAGAGGATTGTCCCCTTTTATTTTACGCTCGTATTTTATATAGCGCAAGAAATTGTAAGGATTTTAGAGAACTGTCCCCAGGGCTTCCGCATTATAAAAAATATTTTCATAAAAGTTGGCGCGAGGGAGTGAGACACAGGGCAAAAAGACTTTTTTTGGGGCTGCCGCGAGAGCGGCATTATAATAGTTTCTATACCCCAAAAAACGTCTAGCGCATTATTGCGCGTTTTTGACCTGTGAATCACGACCGGGAGCCAGATATTACAACTAATCATTTTATAATGCGTTTGCCCTGGAACTGTCCCCACTTGTTATTATTACAAAAATAAAATATTGTTAATTTCTAAAAATTATTAGGTTACAATATAGATGAGTGTACTTTTAAAATGAGTAAGAATACAGAAATCAATTCTTCAAAACGTAAAAATCGATTTGGAGACCGTAAAGATGCTTGGCTGTTAAGAAATCAAGATGGGCTTCATATTTTAATGCCTTTTATGTATCCAAAAAAATGTGATAATGAAGCTTTTATTCGTGAGCAGATAGATTTAACTGCTATCAATAAATATTTGGAAAAGAAAAACTCTTCAAATCAAAACCCGGAATTTCCTTACAAAGTATTTCATGTTATTGTTGCTGCTTTTGCAAAGACTGTTTATCACCGTCCAAAGATGAATCAATTTGTTAGAGGACAGCGTCTTTGGGAAAGAAAAGAATTTTCTGAAGCTTTTATGGTTAAACGTCAGTTTACAGATTCGGCAAAAGAAGGAATTGCTTTTTTAACTTTTCCACAGCAGGGAGAACATTATATTCCTATAGAATTTGTTCACGAAAAGTTATTTAAAATTATCTATCCATTAAAGCAGGGTAAAGGGGATTCAATTTCTAATACTATTGATATTTTGACTAAATTTCCTCACTGGGTGGTACGTCTTTTTATGGCTTTTCTTAGCTGGCTTGATTTTCATGGCCGTGTTCCTGCTTCTTTGATGAAAGGAGATCCTTCTTATTCTACAGTTTTTTTGTCAAATTTAGGCTCAATCAAATTGAATGCAGGATATCATCATCTTTCTGAACGAGGTTCAAATTCTATTTTTGTTACTGTTGGTGAATATCATCCTGCTCCTTTTTATGATGAAAAAGGAAATGTTGAAATGCGGCAGGTTCTTGATATTGGAATTACTTTGGATGAAAGAATCGCAGACGGATATTATTACTCCAAAACAATAAAATTATTAAAATATTTATTATCAAATCCTGAACTTTTGGATGAAGATGTAAGTAATGAGGCAAATTATGAGTGAAATGACTGTAAAAGCACCATGGCTGGCAGCTTACAGTGATGTACCATCCCATTTGGAATATTCAAAATTATCGATGAGTGCTGAATTGGGTGAAACTGTAAAAAAATACCCAAACTATATTGCATATGAATTTATGGGTAAAAAAACAACTTACAAAAAAGCTTTTGAGGCAATTGAAGAATGTGCTAAAGCTTTAAAAACTTTAGGAATTAAAGAAAACGATCATGTTACAATTTGTCTTCCGAACTGTCCTCAGGCCGTAACTATGTTTTATGCAGTAAATATGGTTGGTGCAATAAGTAATATGATTCATCCTCTTTCAAGTGAGAATGAAATTGCTTTTTATTTGAATGATTCAAAGAGTGTTGCAGCTATTACATTAGATCAGTTTTATGGAAAATTTGATTCAATCAAGGGAAAACTTAATAATTTAAATCATCTGATTATTGCAAACATTAAAGATGCTTTGGGCCCGGTAAAAGCTTTTGGTTATTCCATCACTCAGGGAAGAGAAATACCTAAAGTTTTGGATCATGATAATGTAATTCTGTGGAAAACTCTTTTAAAAAAGGCTTCTGGTGTGGATGAGTACAAAGTAAAAAGAGATGCTAAAGATGCAGCTGTAACTTTATATTCAGGTGGTACTACAGGAACAACAAAGGGAATATTGTTAAGTAATTTGAATTTTAATTCTTTAGGTTCTCAGTTGGAAGCTATGTGTCATGGATTTGAACCTGGTTCAAGAATGCTTGCTGTAATGCCAATGTTCCATGGTTTTGGACTTGGTGTTTCCATTCATACAATGTTAATTAAAGGGGCCAGATGTATTCTTGTTCCAAGATTTACACCAAAAACTTATGCAAATCTGATAATGAAATGCCGTCCTAATTATATTGCAGGTGTTCCAAGTTTGTATGAAGCTTTAATTCGAAATGATTATCTTAAAAAAGCTGATTTATCTTGTCTTAAAGGTATTTTCTCTGGTGGAGATTCACTTTCAATTGAGTTAAAAAAGAAGTTTGATGCATTCTTAAAGGAACATAAATGTAGTGTTAGAGTTCGTGAGGGATATGGAACTACAGAATGTGTTACAGCATCTTGTTTGACTCCTTATAATAAAGAAAAAGAAGGAAGTATTGGTATTCCATTACCTGATATGTATTACAAAATAGTCAAACCTGGTACCGAAGAAGAACTTCCATATGGTCAGGAAGGTGAAATATGTCTTACTGGTCCTACAATGATGATGGAATATGTAAATCAACCTGAAGAAACTGCAAATACCTTGAGAAAGCATTCTGATGGTTTAACTTGGGTTCATACTGGTGATTTAGGTTTGATGGATGAGGAAGGATTTATTTATTTTAAGCAGAGAATTAAGAGGATGATAATCACTAATGGTTATAATGTTTATCCGAGTCAGCTTGAAAATATAATTGATGCTCATGAAAAAGTTCAGATGAGTTGTGTAATTGGGGTAAAAGATCCTATCAAAATCCAAAAGGTAAAAGCTTTTATTATGCTTAAGCCAGGTATTAAACCTAGTGAAGCATTAAAGCAGGAAATTTTAGATTATTGTCGTAAAAATATTGCAAAATATGCTATGCCTTATGATATTGAGTTTAGAGCAGAGTTGCCTAAAACTCTTGTAGGAAAAGTGGCATACCGAAAACTTGAAGAAGAAATGGCAAAATAAGTAATTTCTGATTTTTATTGATAGAGGTCTGTACGAAAGTGTGGTGACAGTGTGTGGACATGGGGGACAGACCTCTAGAGTTTTTGAGGGAAATTATTATTGAGGAAAGAGGTCTGTCCCCTTTTATTTTACGCTCGTATTTTATATAGTGCAAGAAATTGTAAGGATTTTAGAGAACTGTCCCCAGAGGTCTGTCCCCTTTTATTTAGGGTTTATTACAAACCCTAAAAACGGCGAAGTCAAGGCTTTAAGCGTTCGTGTGCCTTGACTCGACGTATTTTACATATTAAATTCTCTCTCTTCTTTTATTTTCCAGAAATTCCCCAGAGCGGAATATTTGCCATCTTTCTCAATGTCAAAGCTATATATTCTTATCTAAATATTTTAAAATATCTTTACGGATTTCAAAAGAAAGCCCTTCTACGAGCTTTTCAATAAATGCAGCCTTGTCAAAAAGCACTGCATTTACAGGACACCCTTCATCTTCAAAAAGCAATGCAGGCTTAATTTCTAAAACCTTTGCTATGGCATCTATTGTTTCTGGGGAAGGAAATTTTTTTTGTGCTTCCAGATTTGTTATATATTTAGGATTAAGACCAATTTTTTCGGAAAGGGCTTCTTGTGTGAGACATTTTTGCTTTCTGTAGTACTTTAGATTTTGCCTAAAAATCTCTCTTGTTGTCATATTAAAATTTTAGCACCTA
>CAMGTC010000126.1 GCA_946061765.1 uncultured Treponema sp. | reverse complement strand
AGGTGTGATAAAAATTACGTCCGTGTAATTTTTATCACCAAGTTTATTTCGTGCTATGCACTTCATAAACTTGGATACTCGCCATCCTGGCTCGCTGCTAACGCGGAGTTTTTAAAGGAGGAATCATGACTTCAATTCTTTTTATTTGTCACGGAAATATTTGTCGTTCTCCTATGGCCGAATTTGTTATGAAAGAACTGGTTCGCCGTGCTGGTCGTGAATCTGATTTCTTAATTGAATCTGCTGCTACAAGCCGGGAAGAAATTGGAAATGACATTCATTATGGAACTCGTACAAAACTTAGCCAGATGGGCATTCCTTTTACCCGCCGTGCAGCTCGTCAAATTTGTCCAGATGATTATGAAAAGTATGATTATCTTGTTGCAATGGATGATGAAAATCTTTACTACATGAATTGTATGTGGGCTCCAGATCCTGACCATAAAATCAAAATGCTGCTTTCTTTTGCAGGAAAAAACCGTAATATTGCTGATCCCTGGTATACTGGAAATTTTGACCAGACTTACGAAGATGTTTTGGAAGGGTGTCAGGCCTTTTTGGAAAAACTATAAGATTGTAAAAGAAGACAATCATACAATTTCCCCGTTGAAATTTACTAGAGAATTTGACGGGGATTTTTTATTATAAAAGCATACTGGAGGTTTTATGGAAACTTGGTATGGATTTAATGTTTTATGGTTATTTAGCGCAGGTGGAAAAGAGCCTTTCGTAAATCCAAGATTTATTCGAATAGATGAACATGAACTGGATTTTATGGCAAAAATGGGTTGTAATTTTGTTAGAGTTCCAACCGATTACCGTTTTTTTGTTCATGATTTTAAATATGATCAATATGATGAAGAAATGCTAAAAATTCTTGATAAAGCTGTTGATGCAGTTGTTTCAAGAGGACTTCATTGCAGTTTGAATGTTCACCGTGGTCCTGGATATTGTATTAATGGAAATGAATTTGAAAGAGATAATCTTTGGACCGATAAAATTGCCCAGGATGCTTTTACAAATCTTTGGACAATGTTTGCAAAAAGATATTCATCTTACACTCAAAATCAACTGAGTTTTGATTTATTAAATGAACCTCCAAGTCTTGGACAGTATGGTCTTACAAGAGAAAATCACAAAGAAATTATGAAAAGAGTTTCTACTGCAATCAGAAAAGTAAGTCCAGAGCGTCCTATAATTTGTGATGGTTTGAGTGGTGGTCACATTGCCGCTCCTGAGCTTGCTGATTTAGATGTAATCATGAGTGGTCGTGGTTATACTCCAATGAAATTAACTCACTGGCATGCAGAATGGAATGAAAAAATAGGTTCTTTTGAATGGCCTTATCCAGAATATCCTGGAATGAAATCTGATGGTCAGATTTGGAATAGACAGGCTTTACTTGATTTTTATAAACCATGGAAAGAAATGGCTGATTCTGGCTGTAAAGTTCATATTGGAGAAGCAGGTTGTTACAATAAAGTTAAAAACGAAACAGCTCTTGCCTGGTATAAAGATTTTTTTAGTGTTTGCAATGAATTAGGATTTGGTTATGCCCTGTGGAATTTCCGGGGTGCCTTTGGTATTGCAGAACACCGCCGGGAAAATACTCACTGGGAAACAATGGATGGTTTTATTGTTGATAAAGATTTATATGAACTCTTTATTGCCGGCATGAAAGGCCAGCTGAAATAAAACTAATAAATCATTGTACCAATACCGCGGTCGCTGAACATTTCTATTAACAGAGAATGTGGAACGCGACCGTCGATAATATGGGTTCTTGGAACACCACCTTCCAAAGCTGTAAGACAACAGTCAATTTTTGGAATCATACCAGAAGAAATAATTCCTGTGGCTTTTAATGAACCTATGGCAGATTTTTCAATCCTTTTAATCAAAGAAGATGGGTCGTCTAATTTTCTTAAAACTCCAGGAACATTTGTAAGTTGAACGAATTTTTCGGCCTTTAAAGCAGCTGCAATTTTGGCGGCTGCAGTATCTGCGTTGATATTGTAAGTAGATGAATCGCCATCTTCTCCCAGAGCAACAGTAGAAACTACAGGAATAAATCCTTCGTCCAATAAAGAAGTGATGATTGAAGGATTAACTTCTGTAACATCGCCAACAAATCCTAAATCTTTTTGAGTTTTTTTTGCTCTTAAAAGTCCTGAATCAACACCAGAAAGTCCAACTGCTTTTCCACCTTTTTGTAAAAGCAGTCCTACAATTTCTTTATTTAATTTACCGGTAAGAACCATCTGTACAATTTCCATTGTTTCGGCATCTGTATAACGAAGTCCGTCAATAAATTTTGATTCTTTACCTACTTTTTCCAGCATTTTATTAATTTCTGGTCCGCCACCGTGAACTAAAACAACTTTAACTCCAATAGTGCTCAAAAGAACAATATCTTCCATTACGGCTGCTTTTAATTCTTCGTTTAACATGGCATTTCCACCATATTTTACAACAACAATTTTTCCACACCAATTTTTAAAATAAGGAAGTGCTTCTACAAGAACTGTAGACCATTGTTCTGTTGATAAATTCTGATTGTTTGATTCGCTCATATTTAATCCTTTTTAAGCTTATTTTACTTAAGTTCTGTAATCTCCGTTGATTTTTACATAGTCATAAGTTAAGTCGCAACCCCAGGCTTTACCACTGGCATTTCCATCTTTGCATTCCACAAGAATTTCTACAGCTTCTTCGCTCATAACTTTTTTGGCCAATTCTTCATCAAATTCAAGAGGAACTCCATCTTTGTAAACTTGAACTGAATTTTCACCGTGAACCTGGAAAGATTCGTAATCTTCAAAATATCTCTTTGAATTTGTCTTGCTTGTAAACCAAATACTTGTTGTATCAGGATTAAAATCTAATCCACTGTAACCCATTGCGCATAAGATTCTACCGAAATTTGCATCAGCTCCAAACATTGCAGCTTTTACCAGACTGGAACAGATAATTTCTTTTGCAAGGGCTCGGGCGGTTTCTACATCTTTTGCACCATTTACGTTACATTCAACTAATCTTGTAGCACCTTCGCCATCAGCAGCTATTTTTTTTGCCATTATTGTATTTAATTTGTTTAAGGCTGTAAGGAAAATCTGATAGTCTGGACCTTCTTCTGTAATTTCTTTATTTCCGGCCAAACCGTTAGCCATAATAGTCAAAGTGTCGTTTGTAGAAGTGTCCCCGTCAACGCTAACGCAATTGTAAGTTTCTAAAATAGAAGAGTGCAGGGCTTTATCCAGCATTTTGGAAGAAATTGAACAGTCAGTTGTGATAAAACTTAGCATAGTTCCCATATTGATGTGAATCATACCTGAACCTTTACACATTGTTCCCATTCTGCATATTTTTCCATCAATCTCAAATTCAACGGCGCATTCTTTGTAATGGGTATCGGTTGTCATAATTGCAACCCTTGCTTCTTCGTGACCTTTTTTGCTAAGGCCATTTTTTAAGATTTCTATATTGTTTTCTACTTTTGTTACATCAAATTGAGCGCCAATAACTCCTGTAGAATAAGTAATTACATCTTCGCATTTTATTCCCAGTGATTTTGCTGCGGCCTTTGCCATTCTTAGAGCATTTTCTGCCCCCTGAGCACCGGTACAAGTGTTAGCATTTCCACTAATTTCAATTGCGGCCTGAGCTTTTCCATCAGCAATATGTTTTTTTGCAAGTTTTACACTTTCTGATTGAACTTTATTTTGTGTAAAAACACCAGCTGCGTTACATGGAACTTCAGAAAAAACTAAAGCTGTATCATTGATTTTACGGCTGGCTTTAATACCAACTCTAATTCCATTTGCAGTAAAACCTTGAGCTGCGCATACTCCGCCGTCAATAAATTTAATTTCACTCATTTTTATTTCCTAATGTATATTTATGCAATATTTATGAATATTTATACAACTAAGTATAACGACTTAATAAAGCTTTGTGAATATCTTTTAAATCCTTTAAAAATACGTCGAGCCAAGGCACGCGTACGCTTAAAGCCTTGACTTCGCCGATTTAAGGTTTGTAATAAACCCTAAATAAAAGACCGGACCTTTAAGCCCGGTAATTTATCATTTCTGATTTACTAGTGACCAAAGTTGGCCTTTTTTAGGATTTGCCTGATCTTTTATTTTAAACATTTGAGGAACAGTTACAAAAGTGTAGCCTTCTTCTTTTAAAATTGGAATAATTCTATCTACAGCTTCCAATGTTGCAGTGTTCTTTTCCATCACGTGTAAAAGGTATAAAACTCCATCTTGTCTTGCCTGCATAAGTTTATTAAATCTTTCTTCTGCACTTACATCTGCTTCCCAGTCCTGACAGCCAACTCCGCAGATAAAAGGAGTTTCAATTACTTCATGCATAAGTGGACTTACCGCCATGTAAGGTGGACGGAAAAATTCAGGCTTTTTCCCTGTGATTTTTATAATTGCCTGATCACAAAGTTCATATTCTTTTTGAATTTCTTCTTTTGAAAGATCAGACATAACAGGATGTGTCCAAGAATGATTTTCTATATCACAGCCCATTTCAAAAGCGCGTTTAATTACTTTTATATTGTTTTCATTAATTTTATTTCCAATTAAAAAGAAAGAAGCTGTTACTCCGTGTTTTTCCAGAATATCCAGCATATCATTCATTGTGGAGTCATCGCCTAAGTTTGGACCGTCATCAAAAGTTAATGAAATATATTTTACCATAATAAAATCCTTTTTTTATAAACCAAGGCCTTCATCAAGCCCCATTCTGATATTCATACATTGGATAGCAGCCCCGGAAGCACCCTTTCCAAGATTATCAAAACGGCTGGTAATAATTATTCTTTCGTCATTTCCATAGACAAATATTTGCATTTGATTTGTATTTGTAAGAGTATTGGCTGGTATAAAAGAATCTGTTAAAGTTCCTTCTCCCATAAAACCTGCAACTTTTACAAAACGATAATTTTTATAGTGTTCACTGTACATTTCCCAAACTGCCTGGGCACTTGCTTTTTTTGCCATAAGTCTTGCGTGAATGCCAACGGTAACGGTCATTCCCTGGTAATAATCGCAAACATAAGGGTTAAAAATTGGTTCATAGTCTAAACCAGAAATCAGTTTAATTTCTGGAAGGTGTTTATGAGCCTGAGTAAGTGCATAAAGTCTTGGTGAATCAAGTTCCGGATTACGGTTTGAATCTTCGTACTGGGCAATAGCTTTTTTTCCAGCCCCAGAATATCCACTGACTGCATGAATATTTACCGGGTAGTCTTTTGCAATAATTCCAGATTTAATTAAAGGATAAAGAATTGCAATTGAACCTGAAGCATAACATCCTGGATTTGCAATTCTGTTTGAAGTCTGAATTTTTTCTCTGAAAGATTTATCTAACTCAGGGAATCCGTAAGCCCAGTCAGGATTTGTTCTATGGGCTGTAGAAGCATCAATTATAACTGTATTAGGATTTGTACAAAGTTTTGCTGATTCAATTGCTGCGGCATCTGGCAGACAAAGAAAAGTATAATCCGAAGCATTAATTAATTTTGCTTTTTCTACGGGATCTTTTCTTTTTTCTTCATCAATTGTAAGAATTTCTAAATCATCTCTTTTTGAAAAACGTTCAAAGATTTTAAGGCCTGTTGTACCTTCTTTTCCATCTATAAAAATCTTGTAACTCATAAAGTCATAATACAATTTTTTATTTTCTAAGTCATCAGAAAAATTCTTGATATTTTTTGGGAAAATAAAAAAGCCGCCTTCCATTTCTGGTTAGCGGCCTCCTCCCATAGTTTACATCTATTTTTATGCATCCAAACTGAAAAGTACTCCAGTTTCTGCTTTTAAACTTGTGTAAGCATATGCTGATTGTTTTACTGCCTGTTGAATCTGCTCCTGGTAATTTTGTATTAAAGCTTCAGCCTGCTGGTCAGAAATATCAGTGATTGATTCTTTTGGTTGATTTTTTATTTGCGAAAGACGATCAATTAAGGCATTCAGAATTTGAATTTTAGAGATGGAAACTCCATTCTGTCCTCTTTTTGCTGCAACACCCTGAACGTGATCAAAATTTGAATAGACAAGTGAAAGTTTATTTACAGGAACATAAAGTTTTCCACCAGCACCATTTATTATGTTGCTACTGTATGAGAAGGCATTTATGTTTCCAATTGAACTTGTCATAGTAGACTCCTAAAGTATTTCCTTTTAAAAAGGCTTATTACTATATTTTTCGGAATTATAAAAAAAATGTTTAGAAAAAAATGCTTTTATTATATCTTGATAAGATGTTACTAATTCTGATAGTCAAGTTAAGAATTTTATTAAACTCAGAACGATTATACTTTTTCTGATTTGAACGGAAGCAATTTTAGTGAAAGTCTTTATATAAAAATGGTATAGGGGGCTTTCATAAGAAAATATGATTCAGGTGAGGGCGGCCTGAGCTTATAGATTTTAAGTAAAATAAAAGAAAATCCCCGAACATTTGATTGATTTAATGTCAGGGGATTTTCTTTTTACTTGAAAAGATTTATATAATGTTAAAACCTCTCATTTATGCTTTGAGTTACAAAATTACTCAAAGTATGTTTTTTATTTACACATTAAACTTGAAGAAAAGAACATCGCCATCTTGAACAACATATTCTTTTCCTTCCTGGCGATATTTACCAGCAGCTTTAATTGCGGCTTCATCTCCATACTTACGAAGGTCATCGATTGTATATGCTTCTGCACGGATAAAGCCTTTTTCAAAATCTGTGTGGATTACACCTGCAGCTCGTGGAGCTTTATCGCCAGCGTGAATTGTCCATGCACGGCATTCATCTGGACCTCCAGTAAAGAAGGTTCTAAGTCCCATAAGGTGATATGCTTTGCGGGCAAGTACTGCAAGTCCACTTTCTGTAAGGCCAACGCTTTCCATAAAATCTTTTTTGTCGTTTGGATCTTCAATTTCTGCAAGATCAGCTTCGAATTTTCCACAAATTACAACAACTTCAGATTTTTCTTCTGCTGCATATTTTTTAACTATTTCAACGTATTTATTTGTACCATCTGCAATAGAATCTTCATCAACGTTTGCAACATAGAGAGTTGGTTTCATCGTAAGAAGGAACATATCGTAAACGGCAGCTTTTTCATCATCTGTAAGGTCTGCAATGCGGGCACATTTACCGTCTAGGAGAAGAGGTTTAATTTTGTTTACAGCAGACTGCCATGGAGCATATTTTTTTTCCTCTTCATGGCCTAAAGAGCGTACTGCACGAGTTACTTTATCCTGTCGAACTTCAATTGTATTTAAGTCAGCCTGACAAAGTTCCCAGTTGATTGTAAGAATATCACTTTCCGGGTCAATTGGAGCAGCTTCGTTGGCATTGTCGCGAACGTGCATAATATCAGGGTTATCAAAGCAGCGAACTACATGAGCAATTACAGAACATTCACGGATGTTTGCAAGAAATTTATTTCCAAGACCTTCTCCCTGTGATGCTCCCTTTATTAAACCTGCAATATCAACAAATTTAACTGCGGCAGGAGTTTTTTTCTTAGGATTATGTTTACTTGCCAAAAAATCTAAGCGTTCATCTGGTAAATCAACAATTCCAATATTTGGATCAATTGTACAGAAAGGAAAGTTCTCTGCAGCTGCAGGTGCCGCTGTCAAAGCCGAAAAAATAGTAGATTTACCAACATTAGGTAATCCAACAATACCACATTCAAGTGCCATAATATCCTCTTATTATTTTTAATCTTCCATAACAGCTTTTGCAAGCTGGTCGGCACAACTTGTAGACTTTGCTCCGCAAGTGTTACCTGAAAGTATTTTATTGATTTTATCAGCAGGCATTCCTTCGCAAAGTTTTGAAACTGCCTTAAGATTTCCATCACATCCACCTTCAAAGTGAATGTTAGTAATAATTCCATCTTCTGATTTATCAAAAGTGATTAAACGGGAACAAGTTCCCTTTGTTTTATATGAGTGTGTCATACCCTATAAATATAATCATTTTTGAAGAAACTAACAATATAATAGGAATAGAGAAGGTTTAAAATGAATAGTGCAGATGGCACTATTCATTTTAACTCGAGTTTTTTTGCAAAAACTCTATTTATTTAGGGTTTATTAC
>CAMGTC010000125.1 GCA_946061765.1 uncultured Treponema sp. | reverse complement strand
TTTTTACATGATTCACAGAACTATTTCGGTAAGGTTTTTACGTGATACAATACGGTCTTTAGACTCCGAGCAGCTGTGCTGCGAAGGTCGCGAAGCGAGGGGCTGGAACGAAAGCGGAATGCTGGAAAGCCTGATTTTTGGCTGATTTTTAACAGCCAAAAAGCCGCCCTTATGGGTAGAAAGAAAAATTCAGCCTGATATTTGCTTAAAAAGTGAGGAAATACATTTCTTTTTTTCTTCGATACTTGGATGAACATAGAGATCAAGTGTGATTTTTATGTTTGAATGGCCGAGTATTTCGCTGACAGTTTTATAGTCGGTGCCGTTTTGTATAAGAAAAGTTGCAAATGTATGACGAAGTGTATGTACATGTTCTCCGTTGATGCTGAGTTTTTTGCAGGTATTTGTGTAATATCTTCTAAAAGAGCGTGGTTCAAAAAATTTTTCTGAGTTTGTAAGGATAAAAGTGTTTTCTTGGCCTTTTATTTTTCTTATAAAGTTATTTAGCTGAACTGGAAGTGGAATTTGTCTTAAGGAATTTTGTGTTTTGGGACTTGAAATGATAATCTGTGTTCTTTTTGAGTTTTCAGCGTCTGTAATTCTGTTTATTCTTTGCATTGTTTTTCTGATTGTGATTATTCCTTGCGTTGTGTCGATATCGCTCCATTTTAATGCACATAGTTCTCCAATTCTGAGGCCTGTATAGAGGCAGAGTAAAATTCCGAAGTTTTTGCCTGTAAGATTTTTTATCAGGTGGCTATGAAGCTTTTTTATGGCACTTTTTTGTAATATATCGACTTCTTTTGATTTTTTTTGCTTTATTTTTTTTAGTTTGATTTGTTTTTTTATGTAACCGTACTTGTTTCCATAGCTTAGGATTTGGTTAATTCTTACTATCAGATTGTTTGACGTACTGACTTTTAACCTATTTTCTTCTATTAATGTATGCAAAATGTTAAGCAGGCTTTCAATCATTTCTGTGCAAACTTTGAAACATGGTTCATTTTTTACATGTGGTTTTATGTAATGCTGAACCTGGTATTTGTAAAGTTCAAAGGTTGACTGTTTTACTTCGCTTTTTTTTGCCTGAAGCCAATTTTCCATTAAATCGTAGATTCTCATTTTTCCACCTTCTGTTGTTTTTTTTGCTGGTTGATGCCAGCCACTTATTTTATTCATGTGGCTTTTTTGGGGCAATAGTTTTTTTTTCATCAGCTTATGAGAACCGTCCTTATTGCCAATAAATAAGGACGATTTTGTATAGGGAAAGTATTATGTTAAACATTGTAATTCCAATGGCAGGAAGAGGCAGTCGCTTTGCTGATGCAGGATATAAAAATCCAAAACCTCTTATAGACGTTGCAGGTAAACCAATGATTCAGGTTGTAATAGAAAACCTTGCTCCAAAATGTGAGCATCGTTTTATTTTTATTTGCCAGAATGAGCATATAAAAGCATTTAGTCTTAATGAAAAATTACATTCTTATACCAAAAATTGTGAAATTATAGGCATAGATGGAATTACAGAAGGTCAGGTATGTACTGTTCTTAAGGCAAAAGAATTAATAAATAATGATGAACCTGTTATGACTGCGAACTCTGATCAATGGATTGATTTCGATATCAATAAATATCTTGGACAGATAAAAGAGCATAATCTTGATGGAATGATTATGACAATGAAGGCTGATGATCCTAAATGGTCTTTTGCAAAAACAGATTCTAATGGTTTTGTAACAGAGACTGCTGAAAAGAAAGTAATTTCAAATGATGCGACTGTTGGAATCTTTAATTTTTCTCGGGGTAAAGATCTTGTACGTGCCGCTGAGCAGATGATAGCAGATGATATACGAGTAAATGGAGAGTTTTATACATGTCCTGTATACAATTACCTTATTAAGGAAGGTATGAAAATTGGTATCTATTCAATTGGTAAAGAATATGACGGAATGTATGGACTTGGAACACCACATGATTTGGAATGGTTCCTTGCAAATACACCAGACAATTTTCAGAAAGGTAACTAAAAAATGCAGATTCTTTCACACCGTGGATACTGGCATGATTTTTCTCTAGAAAGTAATAAACGAGTCGCTTTCGAACGTTCGTTTGATTTGGGATTTGGTACAGAAACAGATCTTCGTGATATATGCGGTAAAATCGTAATTTCGCACGATATGCCCAAAGGAAACGAGCTTACATTTCGAGAGCTGCTGGAAATTATGAATGGTCGTAACCTTCCGCTTGCATTAAATATAAAGGCTGATGGTCAGGCAGATGAAATCCTAAAGATTCTTAGGGAATATAACCATACAAATTATTTTACTTTTGATATGTCTATTCCAGATATGGTCTTTCAGATGAATAAAAACCTGAAAGTATTTACGGGAAGAAGTGATATACTCAAAGACCCTGTATTGCTCGAGAAAGCTGATGGTATCTGGTTGGATAGTTTTTATTCAGAATGGTTTGAAGAAAAAGATGTTACTGACATTTTAAATGCAGGAAAGAAAGTTTGTATTGTAAGTGCGGACCTTCATAAACGAGATATAAGAGAACAATGGAACAAAATTAAAAATTTCTCAATTATTGAAAGCGATAGTATTATGCTCTGCACAAACATACCAGAAGAAGCAGTAAAATTTTTTCGGAGTGAAAAATGAAAATTAAAGCAGTACTTTTTGACATGGACGGAGTTCTTATTGATGCAAAAGACTGGCATTATGAGGCAATGAATAAGGCTTTATCATTATTCGGCTATACCATTGAGCGATATGAACACCTTACATCTTATGATGGACTTCCTACCTCAGTAAAACTGGAAAAACTTTCTGTAGAAAAAGGGCTTCCTCGTTCACTTCATAAGTTTATAAACGAAATGAAACAACGTTATACAATGACCGAAATTCATAACAAATGTCGTCCTGTTTTCATTCATGAATATGCGCTTTCAAGGTTAAGATCAGAAGGATATAAAATTGCAGTTTGTTCAAATTCGATAAGAAAGACAATTGAAACAATGATGGATTATGCAGGTCTTTCATCTTATCTTGATTTGATTATGAGTAACGAGGATGTAAAAAAATCAAAACCGAATCCAGAGATATATCTTACCGCAATGGAGAAATTCGGTTTGAAACCTGAAGAATGTTTAATCTGCGAAGATAATGAAAATGGTATAAAAGCTGCAGAAAGTTCTGGCGGTAATCTTTTGAAAATAAAAACTACAGCAGATGTGAATTATACAAACATTATCAAACGAATAACAGAACTCGAAGGAGGCATAAAATGAAACTTCTTTTTCTTATGGGCGGAAGTCGTTCTCTTGATTCATCAAATGCATATCCTCTTTTTCTCACAGAAATAAAAGGTAGACTTATTATAGAAGATATTCTTACAAATTATCTCAAGCAGAATTTTTCAGAAGTTTTATTTTGCATTAAACAGGATGACATAGATTCTTTCAATCTGGATTCAATAATAAAAAGCGTTGTTGCAAATGCTATAATTGTTCCTGTAAAAAGGAAAACTCAAGGAGCAAGTTGCACTGCCCTTCTGGCCCAGGCCTATATTGATTCTGATGAAGAGTTAATTGTTGTTTCTGCAGATGATTATATAGACTGTGATATTAAGAAAACTATTAGTAACTTTAAAAATAATAATGCTGATGTTGGTTTAGTTTCTTTTGATTCAGTTCATCCACGTTATTCATTTATCAAAAAAGATGACTCCGGCGCTATTTGTCAAATCACAGAAAAAAAGCCTGTAAGCCGTGATGCTCTTGCAAGCTTCTATTATTTCAAGCATGGAAGTGATTTTGTTTCTGCTGCACAAAACGAAATTCGAAAAGACAGTAGAATTAACGATATGTTTTATATTAGTCAGGCATTGAATGAGTTGATTCTGGAGCAGAAGAAGTTCTATATGGAAAAAATCTCAAACGAGCAGTTTCATTCATTTAAAACAGAACGACAGCTAGCAGCATACATTGCAAATTACAAACATAGCGGAGAAACAGTATGACACTTTCAAACCTGAATGAAATGACAAAAGGCTGGTTTATCGGAAACTTTGAGCCAAGCCTCTTAAAAACAAATGATGTTGAAGTTGCTGTAAAAAGTTATAAAAAAGGTGATAAAGAATCAAAACATTTTCATAAGATTGCAACCGAGTTTACAGTTATTCTTTCTGGAAAAGTCCGTATGTTTGACAAAGAATTCGAAAAAGATAGCATAATCAAAATTGAACCAAATGAGGCTACTGCATTTGAATGTCTTGAAGATTCAGTTACTGTAGTTGTAAAAATTCCTGGTGCAAATAACGATAAGTACGAGGTGTGATTTTTCGTATGCTTAAATATGGAATAGACACCAGAGATATTTCTGTTGTCGTGCAGGGAGCAGTAGAAGCTAGACTCACAAAAAAATGTCTAAAAAGCATACGACATAGTCTGCCAGAGGCAGAAATAATTCTTTCAACATGGAAAGGTTCAGATATTCAACAATTAGATTATGATACTCTTATTTTAAATGATGATCCTGGTAGTCTTGGTTGGCATTACTACTATGGAGAAAGAATTGTTCCTGTAAACTTTAACCGTCAACTCGTTTCGACTAAAGCCGGTATACAGAAAGCAACTCGTAAATATGTCCTTAAAATCCGTAACGACTTTTATCTTAAGAACAACAGTTTCCTATCTTTGTATAATACCCTTAATAATAAAGAATTGCCATTTCAATATTTTAAGAACCGAGTTTTAATTCCATCTGTATATACAAGAATATTCTTTCCAGAGTCGGCATTTCCCTGCCCCTTTTGCTATTCAGACTTTTTCTTTTTTGGTTTAAGGGAAGATGTAGAAGATTATTTCAATATGGAACCAATTTCACAGGAAGAAGCTTGCAACTGGCATTTTAAGTTTCCGGATAGAAAACCAGATAGGCTTGAAACTGGTCGCTACATGCCAGAACAGTTTTTAGGATATGCATGGGTAAAACGGCATGGCCTTGAATGTGATTTTGAAGACTGCTCAGACTGGAGTTTAGAAAAGCTAGAACTTTCTAATAAAGTTCTTTTCAATAATTTTATTTGCTTTGATGCAGGAAAACATTGTCTTGCAACAAAAAAACATAATCTGAAGTCAATTGAAAATTCATTTGGTTTAGCAAATGAAAAATTATTTAACTCAGAATTACAAAATGATTTCAAGATTGAGCATTATCTTCGATTTTGGAAGCCCAAAGGTAAATATAAAATCAAGAAAATAATAAAAAGTATTGCGAGGAGTTTTTTATGAAAAAAATATGTTTTGTAACTCATGAGTTTGGATTATTTCAAGGGCATGGAGGATGTTCAACATATTTACAAGTTTTAATTGAACAAATTCTAGAGAGGCATACAGATTATCAAGTTTTTGTTATAACTCTAGGTTTTGATAAGAATAACATATTGCTTAAAAATCCAAGATTGAAATGTTATGAATTAACTCCGAAAGAACTACATCTAATAGGTCTTGATGTACTGTCATATTTAAAAAATATCAAACCAGATTTTGTTGAATGTGTAGATTATCAATCTTTTTGTCTGGAATCTATATGTTATAGAAATTCTTCAGATATTAATGAATTAACAAATACAAAATTTATAACTGTGCATCATACAGCAACTAGAGAATGTTTTGAGTGGAACGAAGAAGTTCCTGTAAGGTTTGCATATCCGTTTGAACAAGTTGCATTCGAAAGAGAGAAAACTCAATTGAAATTATCAGATGCTACGGTTGCTCCTTCTGATTTTATGAATTTTTATGTTACTAAAAATTATAATTTAGAAAATGTAAAAACGATACATCATCCGATTCTGTTTTCTCCAATAACGAAAGATGAATTAAAAGAAAGCGTTGGAAAATTTGTCGATTTGTCAATATATGAAGGTAAATTTGTTGTTTCCTGTATATCAAGAATTGAAGGCAGAAAAAATCAAAAGTTATTAATAAATGCATTTATTAATTTCTTAAATAAAACTGGAATTGATGCAAAACTTTTTATTATTGGAAATTCTTCTTATAACTCAGTAACATCAACTCCTTTTGTAAATGAATACTTTGAAACTATTCCTGAAAAATATGTAAAGAATATCTTATTTTTTGATTTTATGAATTCAGAACAAAAAAAACAAATATTTGCTATATCTGATTTATTTGTTTTACCATCTACATTTGAATGTTTATCATTTGCTACAATGGAGGCTGTTGCATATGGGGTTCCCGTAATTACATCTAAATATTGCGGTTTTTCAGATTATATGGGGAATACAAAAGAGTATATGACATTTAATCCTTTTGATGTAGATACTCTCGAAAAAGCTATTTTTGACTTTTACAATTTTACAAAAGGTCAAAGGTTATCTGTACTAAATGAGCAGGTAAAAAATGTATTAAAAGTTGGAAGCCTAGAAAATTGTGTAGATGAACGATTATATTTTTATGAAAAGATAGAAAGAAAATGTTCATTAGAACATAATATCCTTTTTGTTACCCCTGATAATTTCGAAAATCAAATAACAGAAGATATATTATTACAAAAATATAATTCTATTTTTGTTTCTTTTAATTCTTCAAACAATTTTAACAACAACACATGTAATTTTATTAACAGATTTGCAAATTATTTCAAAAAGAATGAAATATTGTGTACTTCTAATAATATTGTTTATAAATCATATGAAGATATTTTGTGTTCATTTGAATGCTTTTATATTCCAGACGTTAAAATAACGGAAGAACATCTTTCCATGACTTTCTATAATTTAATAAGTTCTTTTATTACAAAAAATACATCTATTTATAATATTTGTGGAAACATTAAAAAGAGTCAGTTGATAAATGATGAATGTAAAAACTTCCAAAAGAAACTAATGGCAAATATTTTTTATAATAGATTTAAAATTAATTTAGAGGAAAGAATATGATTAATAAAATCACAGTTTTAGTACATGGACCTTATTCTGGTAATAAATATAATGAAATTTTCTATAATTTACAAAAATCACAAAAAATCATATCAGAAATTGTAATTTCTACATATGAAAAAGATATTGAAAAAACAAACAACATTGTGAAATCACTGAAATTATCAGTTCCTATTAAAATTTCAACAACAAAAGATTTAATAAATCCAGGATATTTTAATTTAAACCGACAAATCATTTGCGTACAGAACGGCTTAAAAGAATTGCCTAATGATTCAATGGTAGTGAAACTCAGAAATGACCAATGGATTAACTTAAAGAAACTTTACAAAATTATACAAAAAGAATTTGGTAAAAAAGAAAGCCATAGGATAATAACAACAAACTGTTTTACAAGAAAAGATAGATTCTATCATCCTTCAGACATGTTTCTATCAGGTTGGTGTTATGATTTAAAAAATTATTATAGCTTGCCATTACAAGAAAAATCTCATTTAAATTTTCAATTTGAAATGATTAGAAAATTGAAACAAACGCATTGTACATTTAATGAAATTCTTGTTTCACCAGAAAGTGAATTATTTAAAAATTATCTTTTAAAAAATAATTGGGAATTAAAATATACAGACTCTGATAGTTTTTCTTCAATTAAACAATATATGAAAGTTATTAATACTTGGGATATCAGCTTAAAGTGGGGAAAAAAGCGAAATGCCATATTACCTGCTAATACAATAATTTTACCATATCATTTCAAACTACAGCCATTTCCAAATGCACCTAAAGAAAATGCAATTTGCTATTCACGTAGTGATTTTGAAGGTAGGAAAAATATAAAGGATTTATTCTATCTTTCGATATCCTGGATTTTCTTTGAAATCGAATTTAATACAAATTATTATAATTATAAACAAAAATGGATAAAAAGAATAAAAAAATTATATTATAGCCGATGTTTTCCAAATTTTATGCGTCAAACAATAGTACTTGACGCCGCCGATAACCCGGGTCTCGATGAGATCCGCCCGATCCGGCGCTACTTTGATGGAAACATCCGGAGTTTTGATCTCGAAGCGCTTTTCGTCAATAATGTTCTTCGGATGCAGATCCGCCTCGAAGCCGAAGGCCTCGTCATAATCCACGCTGCATTTGGCCAGATGGGGTTCCGAAACCCCGCAGGAAGACAGAACCT
>CAMGTC010000124.1 GCA_946061765.1 uncultured Treponema sp. | reverse complement strand
TTAAAAACAAAAAAGGCCTTCTAGAGAACCAGAAAGCCTAGAAATAATTACCGGATGACGAGACTTGAACTAGCCTAATATCGAAGAACCGTTAAAAAACAATGCGCCCAGCATTGTTTTAGGTTCATCGTTCGTTAGGCTGGGAGCGAGCTATGCGAGCGGTGAAAGTCTAAGATTTAAGTGGATTTAAAAACAAAAAAGGCCTTCTAGAGAACCAGAAAGCCTAGAAATAATTACCGGAGAAGAGACTTGAACTCTTACGCAGTCGCCCGCAACAGATTTTGAGTCTGTCATGTCTACCATTCCATCACTCCGGCGGAATGATTGAACTATAACAAAAATAATGGGGTTTTTCAAGTGCAATTTAAAATGTATAATAATTTTGTGAAAATTAATGCTAAAACTTTTGAAGATGCAAAACCAGAACTGGTTCTAAAAACTGTTTTTGGGTACGACTCTTTCCGCTCTCAACAAAAAGAAATAATTACCAGTATATTAAATCATAAAGATACCCTTGTAATAATGCCAACCGGTGGAGGAAAATCACTTTGCTATCAAATTCCAGCCCTTATACTTCCAGGTGTTACAATAGTCGTATCTCCTTTAATTTCTTTAATGCAAGATCAGGTTGCAGCACTCAACTCATCAGGAATTCAAGCTGTTTTTATGAATTCCACTCTGGATTATAAAACTTATCTGGATAATATCCAAAAAATCAAAGAAGAAGAAACAAAAATTATTTATGTTTCTCCAGAAGGTCTTTCAACAAGCCGATTCAGAGAAATCTTCAGCGAAAATAATATTGAGATCTCATGTATCACAGTTGATGAGGCTCATTGTGTAAGTCAATGGGGCCACGATTTTAGATTAGATTATCTTGAAATTGGAAGTTTTAGAAATTATTTTCCACAAGCAAGCATGATTGCCTTAACCGCAACTGCAACAGATCAGGTTCGTAAGGACATTATCAAAAATCTTCAAATGAAAAATCCTGAAGTTTTTATTTCAAGTTTTAACCGGCCAAACATTTTTCTTGAAGTTCAAAATAAAAGAGATCCTCTTACACAAGTAATTACTTACATCACTAAACATCACGGCGAAAGTGGGATTATTTACTGCAACTCCCGACGTCAGGTAGATCAATTAACTGATACTTTAGATAATCTTGGCTACTCAGTTTTAAATTATCATGCAGGCTTATCAGATGAAATCAGAAGTCAAAATCAGGAAAAATTCGTAAAAGATGAAATTCAAATTATGGTTGCAACAATCGCTTTTGGTATGGGTATAGATAAACCAAATGTAAGATATGTAATCAATTATGATTTACCAAAATCCATGGAAGAATATTATCAAGAAATTGGACGAGCTGGACGTGACGGCTTACCATCTTCCGCTCTTCTACTTTACAGTCCAGGTGATATTTCAAAGATAAGATTTTTCTTTAATGATGTTGCAAATCCCCAGCAATCCGAAGCCCTTCTCCAAAAAATGATATCTTACGCAACTTCTAGAGAGTGCCGCAGACAAAATCTTCTCTCCTATTTTTCTGAAAATTTTACACCACCAGAAGGCAAAGAAGAACAAGACTGTTGTTGTGATATCTGCTCCCGTGGGGCACCACCATTAACCGATGTAACAATCCCCGCCCAAAAGATTATGTGTTGTATCATTCGTACAGATGAACATTTTGGCGCAAATTATGTAATTGATGTTTTAATGGGTTCAAAAAATAAACGTATTTTGGAAAATGGCCATAATCGCATTTCCACCTACGGAATTGGCCGGGATTTATCAAAAAACGACTGGCTGGATTTAGTAGATTTACTGATTGCAAAAAATTTTCTGACCAAATCTGGAGAATACAACATCATTACATTAACATCCCTGGGACGAGAAATATTGGCTAACAGAGAAAAAATCCTTCTGCCAATTAAATTTCAAGGACAATCGTCATATTTTCTGCCTTCTACAAATACAAGCAAAGCAGAATACATTCTTCACAAGAAAAATCCTGCTGATAGAATTGTGGCCGAAAAACCTGCCGCCGATGATGCAGAAGCAGAAAGAATCATTCAAGAATTAAAAGCCTGGCGTAAAAGAAAAGCAAACGATATGAATGTTCCAACTTACATTATCTTTGGAGATAAAACTCTGCTTGATCTTGCCGCTAAAAAACCAAAAGATAAAAACCAATTATTAAATGTACATGGAATTGGAACTGCAAAAGCCGAAGAATATGGAAAATCAATTTTACGAATAATTAATCAATCGTAAAAAAAATTTAAAGTAGGATGGTGGATTAATCAAGCACTCCAAAATCAATATCACAAACCTGAATTTCCTTCTTGTTACTTTTTGCAAGGGCCCGGTTCAGGCATTTTATCAATTCTCTGAAATTCCCCGGCCAGTTATATTCCAAAAGTAAATCTCTTGCTTTTTTAGAAACCTGTATTTTTTTACTAATCTCAAAAGAATCCACAATTTGGGGAATATCTTCAATTCTTTCTCTTAAAGTTGGAAATTTTATTACGTTATCGCAAATCCTATAATACAAATCATATCTGAATGTTCCGTTTTCCAGATTTTTCTTTATATCTGCATTTGTTGCAAAAATTAACCGACTATCAATTGCTTCTGATTTTTTACTTCCAACCTTCGTAATTTTTTGACTTTCCACAAAGGTTAAAAGAGAAGCCTGTGTATTTAAAGAAGCACATCCGGCTTCATCAAAAAAAAGAGTACCTGTATCACCTGATTTTATAAGCCCTTCCTGATTCATAGCCCCGGTATAACTTCCTTTAGTAGAACCAAATAATGTACTTTCTGCAAGAGAATCAACAATTTCTGCAAGATTGATTTGAATAAAAGGATTATTTCTTCTGACTGAATAAGAATGAATTAAACCCGCCGCCGTGGATTTTCCTGTACCAGTTTCACCAAGCAACAAAACAGGAGAATCATATGCCGAAACATCAAGTATTTTCTGCCTGACTTTTTTTATCTTCTGGGAATTTCCAATAAAATAGCCGTCCAAATCTTCCAGACTGCTTCCGCTGGTTAATCCCTGCTCCGAAAACCTTTGGGCTCTCTTGTGAAAATTATTTAAATAATCTTCAACAATACATGTAAAGAATTTATCTGAACAGGGAAAAGGAATTATAAAAGGAGCAATTTCTATGATTTTTTCTAATTCAGGACAAATTGAATCTGGAGGAATAATAAAAAGAATATCCTCCAAATAATTCAATCCCTTTTTGGTAAAAAAAGACAACTCTTCCTTTAACCCTGTAACATCCAAAATTCCAATAAAGGGATTTTTATCCTGTAATTGAGGAAGTTTGTCTTGAAATTGGATTGAATAAACGCTTTCTATGCTGCTTTTTACTAGTTGGGTAATTCTTTCGTTTTTTGTTACACAAAGAATTTTTCCAAAACCAAAACGCTGTAACAAATTCTTTCAGTTGCCTTTTTAACTTACTTATTTTTTCTAAAGAGTCTGTACCAGACCAAAACTAGTATATACCACAAAAATGGAAAGAGCAAAAATATTTTGAATGGGTTATGAAGGATTTCAACAAAGATTTCGTGACCTCTATCAAAAGTTTTTTCCTTCACTCTTTTTATTCTTTCAGAAAAAATACCAAAAGCATCTTTATAATAAAGAAAAATACTTGATGAAAAACTGTTGCGTCTATGATAAGCCCAGCAGTTTTTTTCCTGAATTCCATCACTAATTAAAACTAAATCTGGCTGAGATTTAAAAATTGCTTCTACCAGACTATTTTCTGCATTTTTAGAATAGTAACCAACGTATCGGCCAATAATCTTTAACTGAGGGAATGTGTCTCTTAAATTAACTTCTGCCTGCTGTAAAGTTTTTTTACTTGAACCCAAAAGATAAATTGATTTGTAGTGTGAATCCATAATAGACAGAATCTGAATTGATGCATTAAATGGATTATACCTTACAGGAACATTCTTTTTTAAAAACTTTGCGCCCCGTAAAATACTCTTTGAGATTGGCAAAATTAAAGAAGCACTTTTTAAACATTCTGCAAAATCTTCATTATGACGAGCCTTAAACAAATCCCAGATAGAAAGAAAAATAATCTGCTTAGTTCCAGGCATTGCCATAATTTCCATTACCTCATTTTCAAGATTCTGAGGTTCACAAATATCAACAGGAACACCTAATAAATTAATTCTTTCAATTGCCATATTCCCCTCCCAAGATTCCTATGACTTATCACTTATTGCAGTTTGAATTGCCGCCATTCCATACAAGGCTGCAGTTTCGCATCTTAATATATTTACGTCAAAATGAATGGCGTGAAAAAGTCCATTTTTTCTTAAAATTTCAATTTCCTGTGGGCTTATTCCACCTTCACTTCCCACAGCAACTCCCACACATTTGATATTTTCTTTTTTATCCAGACAAGTTCTTAAACTTTCAGAAAAATCATTTCTTTCACTTAAGACAAGTGCCAGATTTTCTTTACCTTCCGAAACTTCTTTCCAAAAGGCAATTGAATCTTCAATTGTGAGTGGTTCCAACACCTGGCTATCCACCGGAGAACCACTTTGCTGTCTTGCCTCTTTGATAATTCTTTCAAGTCTTTCCTGTTTTGAAGATTGAAGGGCCTTCACGCTGCTTTTATCTGAATATTCTCCAATTACAGGAATAATTTTTTTTACTCCACATTCAGTTGCCTGTCTTACAATCATCTCAAATTTTTGAGGTTTTGGTATGAACTGGAATAAATAATAATCACAAGAATTTTCACTTTGAAGTTCAGAAGCTTTAACTCCACGGGTAACAGAACTTTCTGAATTAATTTCATTACAGAGCTGTAAAGTTATACACTTGGTCTTATCGTCTATTGAAACAAGGCTACTTCCCCATAAAGTCTGATCTTTAAGACGAACTTCAATCATATCTCCAACTTTAGCTCTAAGAACTTGTCGCAGATATTTATAATCTTTGCCCGTCAATTTGATGAGACCATTTTTTACTACATAATTCTCTAAAATAAGTTGACGCATCTATTTTACTTGCTTTCTTCAGTCTGAACTAAATCTTGAAGTTCTTTTAGAGTTTTTGTATTTCTAACTAATTCGCTAAAATCTGGCTGACTTACATTTTTTATTGCCTGTAAAAGTTGTAAATCATAATCCAAATCATAAACAGGAGCTTCTTCAGTTCTATTTCTTTCATTTCTTAAAAGTCTTCTAACCAATCTTTCTCCAATAGGATAAGTTTTATTAATCTCAATGGCTTTATCCGCTATCTGACTTTCTGACATTAAAGGATTTTCTTCTATTGTTTTAGAAATAATATTAGAAGTAATCAAATCAAGATATGCTTTTTCTTCTGTTTCTGAAAATTCTTCAAGATTTTTTATTTCTAAATCAGGTGGAATTCCAATTTTATCAATATTCACATCAGAAGGTGTGTAATATCTAGCCATTGTAAGTTTAATTCCATCTATATCACTCAAAGGAATTACCTGCTGAACAGAACCTTTTCCATATGTTCTTTCTCCAACCAGATATGCCCTGTGATAATCTTTAAGACATCCTGAAAGGATTTCTGATGCAGAAGCTGAACCTCTGTTAATAAGAATTACAATAGGTAAATCTGCAGGAACTTTTGTATCTTCACTTGCTGTATACTCAAAATTTTCAAAAGCAAGTCTACTCTTTGTAGTTACAATTGTTCCCTTATCAATAAATTTATCTGCAATATCTACAACACTTGAAATTAATCCACCTGGATTATCTCTTAAATCAATTATTAAACCTTTATAATTTTTACTTGCAAAATCATCTAAAGCAGTTTGAAGACAAGAAGAAGTGTCTGGTGTAAATTTTATTAATCTTACATAACCAATTGATGTATTTTCAATCATTGAATATTTTACAGTTGGAACTTCAATTAATTCTCTGACCAAAGTTACATCATATTTCATTGTTTTTCCGCGTAAAATTGTGATTGTTACAGGAGTTCCTACTTCACCACGCAATTTATCAAGAACCTGATCCATTGACATTTCTTCGGTAGATTCCCCTTCAATTGCAATAATAAAATCACCAGATTTTATTCCAGCTCTAAAACCAGGAGTGTCTTCTATTGGAGAAGCAACTTCAACATAGGCAGGCTTATCTGGAGTTGATTGAACAGGTTTTGAAATTGAAAGTCCAACCCCACCAAAATTTCCAGCTGTTGTATCAGTAAGATCACGCATTTGATTTGAATCAAGGTAAACAGTATATGGATCACCAATTGCATCCATCATTCCCTTTAAAGCCCCTTCATACAAAATGCGGGGATCAATTTCATCGACATAATTTTTCTGGACAAATTTAAAAACAGATTCGAAATTATTAGTATAAGTTTTTATACGTTTTTGATTTGTTAATAACTTCTCCGATTCACTACTTGCTTCATAATCTTGCGCATAACACTGGGGTAAAGTTAAAAAAATACAAAATGTAGCAAAAATAGAAACTACATTTTTAATGCAAAACTTATTGATTTTTTTCATAGACTTATTTTATGACACTATCTATAAAATTTCTATATTAAATGCTATAATTACTTTATGTCACAGATTATACCTATAGCTAGTGGAAAAGGTGGTGTTGGAAAAAGTCTCCTGGCCGCCAATTTAGCAGTTGCCCTGGGGCAAGGTGGAAAAAGAGTTGTTCTTGTAGATTTAGATCTTGGAGCTTCAAATCTTCATTTAGTAATTGGACAAAGACCTGGTATTGCAAGTCTGGGAACCTGGTTCTCTGGAAAAATTGATTTTAAAGATATTATTCAACCAACAGATTATCAGAACGTTTATTTTATCGCAGGTGATAGTCAAATTCCTGATTTAACATCTCTAAAATACAATCAGAAAATTCGATTAATAAGAAATCTCAAGAATATTAATTGTGATTATTTGATTTTAGACCTGGGCGCTGGAACTCATCAGTTTATTCTTGATATGTTCCTCCTTTCTCCACAAGGGCTTATAGTTTCTGCACCAGCTGTAACTGCAACTTTAAATGGCTATCTTTTCTTAAAAAATGTAGTTTTTAGACTTTTATACACAACTTTTAAAAGAGGTACTCCTGGTAGAGATTATCTTGAACAGTTAAAAAAAGATCCTCTCCAAATGCAAAAACTTTATATTCCTCAATTAGTTCAAACCCTGTCAAAAGTTGATTCCCAAAATACACAGCTTTTTATAAAACGAATGCAACAGTTCAGACCTCGTTTGATTATGAACATGATTGAAGATCCTAAAGATGCGGACAGGGCTACAAGAATTAAAAATTCCTGCAACCAGTATTTAGGCCTGGAAATTGAATTTTTAGGCCTAACCTTCAGGGATATCGTTCAAGACAAGGCACTTTCTTCTCAACTTCCTGTAGTTGTTTACAAACCTCAGTCAGTACTTGGTCAGGCAATTTACAGAATAGCAGATAAAATTATTGCTGCCCCAGCCCATCAATTTGATGCTGATTTTACACCCGAGAGCGGAAATGATAATTTCCAGAATATTGAAGACGAGGCTAATGAAGATTACAACTTTAAAATTTCTGGAATTGACGACCTTGTTTCTGGAGGTACTCTTTCAACCTCTGAATTAGCAGAAATGATTAAAACTCAAAACTATGAAATAACTCAAATCCGAAAAGAAAACCTGCTCTTAAGATCAAAACTTCTTAAAGCTGCAGAACAAGGATTTAAAATCTAAGTAATACAAAGGAGGAGTCCCAATTTTTGGGAATCATTGTAATGAATTTTCTTTACGTTAATTACCCTAACTGGTTACATGCACAAATATTTCCAGGAATTAAATTTTTGGGTGCCTTAAGATGGTATGGTTTAATGTATGTATTTGCTTTTCTTACTGCATATTTAATTTTAAAAAAAGAAGCAAAAGAAGGTGCTTTAGATACAGAATCATATAAAATTAATGATGATGATTTATTCAGCTTTATTGCAACAGGAATTTTATTTCTTTTAATTGGAGCTAGAATCTTTTCTACTCTTGTTTACGACACAAGCGGATATTACTGGAAAAAACCTTGGCTTATTTTCTGGCCTTTCCAAAACGGTCAATTCACAGGCCTTGCAGGAATGTCTTATCACGGTGGTTTTATTGGCGGTTTTATTGGAATG
>CAMGTC010000123.1 GCA_946061765.1 uncultured Treponema sp. | reverse complement strand
CGTGATAATAGTGAAGAATTTGCAAATGAACTTAATATTACAGAATGGCTTAAACAGTATTCTAAAGAACAGGATGATGCTTATGTCCGCGGTTTCTTAGGAAGAATGCTCTTTTCTGGAGATGAATCTTTGAAAAAGGTTAAAGTTCTTTCCGGTGGTGAAAAAGTACGCTGTATGCTTTCAAAACTTATGCTTTCGGGTGCAAACTGTATTACAATGGATGACCCGACAAATCATCTTGACCTGGAAGCAATTCAGTCATTAAACGAAGGTTTGATTTCTTTCCCTGGCGTTTTATTATTCTCTTCTCACGACCATGAATTTATTCAGTCTATTGCAAATCGTATTGTTGAAATTACTCCAAATGGTGTAATTGACCGTATGATGAGTTTTGATGATTATATTTCCGATGATACAATCACAGAACAGCGCAAAAAACTTTATGAAGGTACAGGTAAGAAAATTAAATACAGAGTTTAAATGATTTTACTTTTTAGATGTCGGTGGTTTGAGTTATAATTTCAAACCACCGATTTTTTTTGTACTGCTTAATTTAACCTTTGGCTTTTAATTCAGAAAGAAAGTCTGAGAACATCTGTCCGGTTTCTTCTTCGGTTAATATTTTTTCCTGATGGTATTCTACAAGATTTGAAGGAATTTCATCCAAAAAGCGGCTAGGCTCACATTCGCGGACCATTTGCATGTGGCGGCGTTTACGGCAGGCAGAAATCAGAAGTTTGTCACGGGCCCGGGTGATGGCAACATAAAACAATCGTCTTTCTTCTTCAACATTTCCGTCATTTTCTTCAACAGAGCGGGCATGAGGAATAAGACCTTCTTCGGCTCCTGCAATAAAAACAACAGGAAATTCCAGACCTTTAGAAGCATGGATTGTCATAAGATTTACTTTACCCTTGTCATTTACATCATCACCGTTATCGCGGCTCATAATTGTAATTCTATTTAAATAGTTAAAAAGGCTTGGATTTGTATTTTCAGGATCATTTTCCCAAATTTCAATTGAATTGATTAAACTTTCAATATTCATCAGTTTAAATCTTACTGCTTTTTCACTTTTTGAAAATTCGGTTAAGAGATAATCTTTGTAATTTATATCATCAACTAATTGTCTTACTTTGTTTGGAAGTCCACGACCTGAAAGTAATTTACCTCTGTGGTCTTCTATCAGATCCATAAAATCCTGCATATCTTCTTTTAATGCATCGCTTGCAGGAGAATCTTTTCTTTGAATAAGGGAGAGCATTGCATACCACATTGTACAGCCCTGCATTTCCGCTTCATCGTTTAATAACTGTAGGGCAGCTCTTCCAATTCCACGGCGAGGTGTGTTTATAATTCTCAAAAGATTTATATCATCATCATGGTTTGCAATTACTCTTAAATATGAAATGATATCTTTAATTTCTTTACGCTCAAAAAATGATGTTCCTCCACTCATTGTGTAAGGAATGTTATTTTCCAAAAAGGCTTCTTCTATAAATCGGGCCTGGGTATTTGCCCTCATTAAAACTCCAAATTCATCAAATTTTCTATGCTCTTCGGCAGAAATTCCAAGAATTCCTTCTGCAATAAAATCAGCTTCATCACTTTCATTTTCTGGCATAAAAATTTCAATTGGTTTTCCGTTTCCATTTCCGGACCAGAGTTTTTTGTCTTTTCGGTTTGTATTGTGAGAAATTACACCGTTTGCTGCCTCTAAAATAGTTTCTGTTGAACGATAATTTTGTTCCAGTCTGATTTCTGTAACATCAAAGTCATGCTCAAAATTGATAATGTTCTGGTAATCGGCACCACGCCAGCTGTAAATTGACTGATCATCGTCGCCTACAACTGCCACGTTTTTATCTGCCAGAAGATGCATTAATTCGTACTGTTGATGACTTGTATCCTGAAATTCATCAACCATAATGTATTTATAATGTTCCCTGTAAGTGGCTAAAATATCTGGTCTTTCTTTGAATAATTTTATTGGAAGAATGATTAAATCATCAAAATCAACAGCGTTATATAATTTAAGGCCTTCCTGATAAGATTCATAAAGTGGGCGATACATATCGTTTGCTGTATCCCAATTTTTTCTTCCTGTTTTTATGTTTGAAATTAAATTACCTATAGTGTAGATATCCATTGCTTCGGGACTAAATTTTAATTCACGGCCACATTCTTTAATCAAAGCAACTCTGTCTGTTTCGTCGTAAATTGAAAAATTTTCTCTGTAACCAAGTTTTTCTATTTCCTGTCTTAAAATTCTTACTCCAAAAGCATGGAATGTAGAGACTGTTAATGATTGAAGTTTTCTCTGTGTTAATTCCTTAATTCTCTGAGACATTTCTTTTGCTGCTTTGTTTGTAAAAGTTAATGCAAGAATCTGACTCTGTGGAATTCCTTTATCAAGCATGTGGGCAATTCTGTATGTAATTACACGGGTTTTTCCAGAACCTGCACCGGCAATAATTAAAATTGCACCATCGGTTGTGGTTACTGCTCTGTACTGTTCCGGATTTAATTCTTTTTTTAAGGTTTCTAAATCAATCATAGGTTTTATTAATTTATAATGAAAAAGGATTTAATGGAATAAGTATTTATGAATTAATTAAAGAAAAATAAATGATATTTAAATATTTTGAACTGCGGATTAATAATGACTAAGATTTTATAAACTGTTATAATTAGTCATTCAAGTTTAAATAATTTTATTATTGAAGTTTTTGGAGATTGATATGAATAATTCTGTTAGTGCATTTTTAGCAAAACACAACTTTGTAAATCATCTTGATGTTTTATCTACAGCTCAGGCAATTAGATCTGACATGATTAAAGGACTTAAAAAAGAAAAAGCATGTCAGGATATGATTAGAACTTATCTTATGCCACCAACAGAATCTGCAAAAAGCAAATCTGTAATTATTATTGATGCAGGTGGGACCAATTTCCGCTCTTGTCTTGTAACTTTTGATGCACAAGGAAAAGCTTCAATTTCCGAAATGGAAAAAACTAAGATGCCAGGAGTTGAAAAAGAACTTTCAAAAGAAGAGTTTTTTGAACAGTTTGCAGTAAATCTTGAACATCTTAAAAATAAAGCTGATAGAATAGGTTTTTGTTTTTCTTATCCAATGGAAATTCAGGAAGATGGAGAAGCAATTCTTTTAGGTTTTTCAAAAGAAGTAAAAGCTCCTCAAGTTATTGGTACAAAAATTTGTTATGAATTGAATAAGGCTTTAAAAGCTAAGGGCTGGACTTCTATTAAAAAGATTTCTATTTGTAATGATACTGTAGCAGCTTTATTAGCTGGAGCTGCCTGTGCTACAAGTGCAGACCGTTATTCTTCTTACATTGGATTTATTCTTGGTACAGGTATGAATGCCGCTTATATTCAGCCAGAAAACAAAGAATATAAAATGAAAGAGCAGATTGTCGTTTGCGAAAGTGGAAAATTCCTTGAAGTAAATCGCAGTGATTTTGATATTGATTTTGATAAAACTACAGTAAAACCTGGTTCTTTCTACCTTGAAAAATTATGTTCTGGTGCATATTTAGGTCCTGTTAGCTGGTATGCACTTAAAGCTGCCGCAAATGAAGGTCTTTTTTCTAAAGCTGTAAATGATTCTTTACTTAATATTGAAGTTTTAACTTTAATTGAATTAGATAAATTTTTGCATAATCCATTTAATGTTGATTGCGTACTTGGAAAAATTGCTGTAGAAAAAGCAAATGAAGAAGATGTAGATAAATTATTCCAGCTTTGTGATGCAATTGTTGAACGTTCTGCTCGTTGTTCTGCAGCTATTCTGATTGCCTGTGTTTTACAGACAGAGGCAGGAGAAAATGCCGCTATGCCAGTTTCTATTTTATGTGACGGTACAACATTCCACAAAACATTCATGATTAAAGAAAGAGTAACAGCTTATCTTGAAGAAATTCTTACAAAAGACCTTGGTATTTACTGGAGAATTCTTTCTTGTGATAATGATATTACTCTTGGTGCTGCAATATGTGGTTTAATTGATTAGATTTGATGTAATAAATTTACTGTGTTATAATTTATATCTGTTATTTAAAATTGGTGATTTGAGGGGAATATGGCAGCTAAATCTTTTGGTAAATCAATAGTATTAATTTTAATTATTTTAATTCTTATTGTTGGTGGACTTTTATGGTTCGACCGATTAGGTGTAGTAAACGTTAAATCCCTATTTTCGCCAGTGTATAAGGTATTACACAAAGAAGCCCAGACATCTCAAACAGCATCTCAATCTAAACCCCTTGTTGCTAATCTTGATGAAGACAGATTAAAAAAGCAGAGGGAGGCAAATGATATTTACAAAGAAGAATTAGATAAAAGAGAAGCTGATATTGCCGCTCTAGAAGCTCAAAATGCCCAGATTGCAGCTGAATTAAAAGAGCGTGAAAAAAATCAAGAAGAAAGAGAAAAAACATTTAACCAGACCGTAAAAAAATACGATGATAGAAATATAAATGTTGAACAGATTGCTAATAATCTGAATGGTATGACACCACAGGCCTCTGTTGCAATTTTAGTTGCAATGGACGACCAGACAGTAATTGATGTACTTAGAAAGGTAGATGAAATTGCTGTAAGAAAAGGTTCATCTTCTATGGTATCGTATTGGTTGTCTTTAATGCCATCTGAGCGGGCTGCAGAAATACAGCGCAAGATGATAAACAAACCAGAATCTTTAGATTAACCTTCAGATTTAGTTTCCTGTCAATGTTTTAGTTAATAATTTTGACAGGGAGCTTAAATGCAAGTTCAAATTTCGGAAATTAAAATAAATCCGCAGATTAATAATTCCGACATAAAATTATCTGAACACAATCAAATTTCTCTCCAAAATTCTGAATCATCTAACTTTTTAGATATGATTTCTTCCTACCAAAAAGAATCAAAGGCTGAAAATGTTGAAGAAAAAACAAGAAATCCAGTTAAAACTGAAAAAGTTGAAAATGAAAAATCAGAAAAAGTAGCAGAAGTTGACCAAAAAGCAGAATCTCCTGAAGCAGAAAAGTCTGAAAAGCTTGAAAAGTCTGATAAGAATCAAAAGACCGAAAAAAGCCAATCTGATGAAAATGTAAAAAACAGCGAGAAGACAATTTCTAAGATTGAAGAAACTAAGGGTGAAAAGGAAAAGGGAAAAGTTTCTAAAAAATCCGAAAAAAAAGAAATTGTAAAAGAAGATCATGTTGAAAAAACAAAAAATGAAATCTATTCAAGAATGGAAGAAATCTCTGCCAGTCTTAACACTCAGAAGGAAAATAAACTGAATGTAAAAGACCTTGAAAAAGATGAATTGAAAGTTGAATTTAACAGTGAAAATTCTAAAAATTCAGAAATTCTTGCTGAAAATACTCAAAACCTTCAACTGACTCAGCTTGATTCATCAGATTTAAATAATTCAGAAGATTTTAAAGATGCTTTAGATTTTGCAAATGATAATCAGCCTAAAGAAAAAATTACTTTAGACAAAGACGGAAAAATAACTGTAGAAGATTTACGAACTAAAGAAGTTCCTGCTGAAAAAGAAAAACCGCTAATAAAAACAGAAGTTAAAATTGAAAATGATAATACTGCATCAATTACAATGGATTTAGCTCAAAATGTAAAAAATGATGTACTTTCATTAAACAATCAAACTGCTGCAAGTAATGGTTCGAATTTTCAGGCTATGCTTAATAATCAGATTCAGGCAAGTGCTCCAGAATTTGTAAAAGCAGGAAGTATTGTATTAAAAGACAATAATCAGGGAACAATTAATTTAATTCTTCATCCTGATGATCTGGGTAATGTAAAAATTCATTTATCAATGGATGGAAAAACTGTTTCAGCTCATATCACAGTTGCAACAAAAGAAGCATTACAGGTTTTCAAAGATAATTCTGAAACTTTAAGAGAAGCTTTTATTAAAAGTGGATTTGACACAGGAAATTTTGATGTGTCTTATGGGGGAGAAAATAATAGCTTTGCTGATGGTTCAGATTTTAATCAGAGAAACGATGGAAGTCAGTTATTTGGAAGAAAAGTTTATGGAAATAATTCCTTTATTGTTGAATCGTCTTCTATGGAAATTCCTTCAAATTCAAAGAATTTGGATGATTTTTCAATAAACATTGTCGCTTAAATCGACGATATAAAATTACGGGCCTGGGTGGAGAGGCACCTTAAAAGAATTTTTAAGGCAGAATTAAGAACTTGTGAGTAAAGGAGAAATGATGGAACTACTTAACACACAAATGAGTGCCAGCGAGAAACTTTCTGTCGATAACGCTGTGAACAACTTTAATAAAACAATTGTACAGAATGGACGAAAAACATCGTCCGAACTTGGTAAGGATGATTTCTTAAAATTATTGATTACTCAGCTTTCAAATCAAGATCCTACAAGTCCAATGGAAGATACACAATTTATTTCGCAAATGGCTCAGTTCAGTTCATTGGAACAGATGACTAACATGAGTTCATCATTTGAAAAAATGGCTTCTTTTATTAATTCTTCTGAAGCCGCTTCAACACTTGGAAAAACTGTTGAAGTAGACCTGGGTGATACAAGTACTAAGGGAATTGTGGAAGGAGCTACACGCGGAGCTAATCCACAGATTCTTGTAAACGGCATGTATTACAGCATGGATAAGATTAAAGCAATATACGCAAATTAGGATGTAAAAAATATAAGTCACAGGGAATGGTGACACAAGGAGACTTAGACTTATGATGAGATCACTTTATTCTGGTGTATCTGGTTTACAGAATCATCAGACAAGAATGGATGTAATTGGTAACAACATTTCCAACGTTAACACAAATGGTTTTAAGAGGGGACGTGTTAACTTTCAGGATATGATTAGCCAACAGCTTAGTGGAGCTGCAAAACCAACAGATGAACTTGGTGGTGTGAACCCTAAGGAAGTTGGTCTTGGTATGACTGTTGCTACTATTGATAATATTTTTAATCAGGGAAACTTACAGTCAACTGGAGTTTCAACTGATCTCGCTATTCAGGGTAACGGTTTCTTTATTTTGAAAGACGGTGAAGAATCATTCTATACTCGTAATGGTGCTTTTGGTCTTGATAGTAATGGAACTTTAGTAAATCCTGCTACAGGTATGCGTGTTCAAGGTTGGATGGCAGATGAAGTTAATGGACAGATGTTAGTTTCTACTGCTGCTACACCAACAGATCTTATAATCCCGGTTGGTTCAAAAGATCCTGCAAAAGAAACAACAAATGTTAATTTTGCCTGTAACTTAAATAAAAATACTCCAGAAATTGTAGAAGGAGCTTCTCCTGAAGATATTTACAAGGGAACTTGGGGTACAGAACAGAAAATTTATGATAGTTTTGGAAATGAACACATGTTGTCTGTAACTTTTACCCGCGTGGTTGGAAATCCTAACAAGTGGCAGGCTGTTGTTCAGATTGACCCTGATAATGCTGATTTTACACAAACTCGTGTAGGACTTGGAACAACAGACGGAATGGAAAATACTTTCCTTGTAAATTTCGATAATATGGGTTCTCTTCAGAGTGTAACAGATTCTGCTGGAAATGTTACTAATCCAACTGGACAGGTTGTAATTCAGGCTTCATTTGGAGTAGCAGATTCAAATCCAGATGAAGAAGGAAATCCTTATCGCCAGACTTTGAATATTAATCTTGGAACAATTGGTTCTTTTAAAGATACAATCACTCAGTCATCTTCTAAGTCAACAACAAAAGCTTTCTATCAGGATGGATATACAATGGGATACCTTGATAATTTTAAGATTGATGCTAGTGGTACAATTACAGGTGTATATTCAAACGGAACAAATAGAACAATTGGTCAGATTGCTTTAGCTACATTCTCAAACCAGCAGGGCTTGGAAAAAGCTGGTGATAATACTTATGTAGAATCAAATAACTCTGGTATGGCTAGAATTGGTGAATCTGGAATTGCAGGAAAAGGTTCTTTAATGGCCGGAGCCTTAGAAATGTCAAACGTTGATCTTTCTGAACAGATGACAGATATGATTGTTACTCAGCGTGGTTTCCAGTCAAATGCTAAGACAATTCAGACAGCAGATACTCTCCTTGAAACTGTATTAAGTTTGAAACGTTAGTAAATAAGAGGTGAGAAATCGCCTTTTTGAATAGAAAATAATTAAGCCCTGGTAAGTAATCCATCAACTTTCCAGGGCTTTTTGTTTGATTTTAATTAAATTAGGCTATGTCCGTAAATAGTGTTGCTTAGAAAGTCTATGTAAAAGTAGACTTTCCAAGTGAGTTTTAATCACAAGGAATTTCTGGTCTTTCAAGTAAAGCTGCTTCTGCATTATCTTTATCTTTTCCTGAGAATTTGTTGTTGTGCAATTTATTTTTAATAATCATTTTTGTCTTATGAATTAATTCATC
>CAMGTC010000122.1 GCA_946061765.1 uncultured Treponema sp. | reverse complement strand
TTTCATATGATTCACAGCTTTTTTTTCGGTAAGATTTAACGTGATTCAATTCGAAGACTTGCACATTTTTTTATATATTGCTATTATAAACAACGTCCTTATTGCCAATAAATAAGGACAGTTTCGGAGAAGGAGAATTTTGTTGAAAACTTTGATTTTGGCTGGCGGTCTTGGAACCCGACTTGGCGAAGAAACCCGCAAAGTTCCTAAACCTATGGTAGAAATAGGAGGTCATCCTATTCTTTGGCACATCATGAAATGCTACTGCCATTTTGGTTACAGAGAATTTGTAATCCTTACAGGCTATAAAGGTCATGTTATTAAGGATTTTTTCTTAAACTACACAAGCCGCTATTCGGATATGACGATTGACCTTTCAAATAACGATGTGCAGATTTCCAGAGCCAGAACTGAGCCGTGGAAGATTACAATGCTTTACACAGGAGAAAACACTCTTACTGCCGGCCGTATTTTCAGGGCTAAAGAAGTTATCGGCACTGAACCTTTTATGCTCACTTATGGTGACGGTGTTTCTGATGTAAATATTGAAAAATTAGTTGAATCTCATGCAAAGTCTGGAAAGCTTGTAACGCTTACGGCTGTAAAGCCTGAAGGCCGTTTTGGTGCTCTTGATATTGGTGCAGACGGAACTATCAGGCAGTTTCAGGAAAAGCCTGCTGATTCATGGATAAACGGCGGTTTCTTTGTATGTGAAAATAAAGCACTTGATTATATTGAGCCGGAAACAGCAGACAACATGATGTGGGAACGTGCTCCTTTACAGAATCTTGCAAAAGACGGTCAGCTGCATGCTTACAAACATGAAGGTTTCTGGCATCCCATGGACATGCTTAAGGATAAGCAGGATTTGGATAAATTATGGGCAACCGAAAAAGCTCCCTGGAAGGTTTGGAACAGCAGGGGGTTTTAACTATGGATTTATCTTTTTACAAAGGAAAGAAGGTTTTAGTTACCGGTCATACAGGATTCAAAGGCTCATGGATGTGCAAGCTTTTACAGATGCAGGGTGCAGATGTAGTAGGTTATTCTCTTGAAGCTCCTACAGAGCCAGCTCTTTTTAAAATTGCAAATATTGCTGATGGAATGACTTCGATAATTGGAGATATCCGCGATTTGAAGCATCTCAATGAAGTTTTTGATGAATATAAGCCTGAAATCGTAATCCACATGGCAGCTCAGCCGATAGTTCGGGAAAGCTATGTAAATCCTGTTTATACATACGAAGCAAATGTAATGGGAACTGTAAATATCCTGGAAGCAGTTCGTTTACATCCATGTGTAAAATCCTTTGTAAATGTAACTACTGACAAAGTTTATAAGAATAACGAATGGGAATGGGGCTACAGAGAAATTGATGCCCTTGACGGCTATGACCCGTATTCAAATTCAAAGTCATGTTCTGAACTTGTTACAAGCTCATATAAGAAATCCTTCTTTTTTGATAAGGATGTTGCAGTTTCTACATGCCGTGCTGGAAATGTAATTGGTGGTGGTGATTTTGCAAAGGACAGAATCATTCCTGACTGTATTCGTGCTCAGGAAGCAAAAAAGGAAATCATTGTACGTAATCCTTACTCAACACGGCCTTATCAACATGTATTGGAACCGGTTTGTGCTTATTTAAAACTTGCAGAACTTCAGTACAAGGATAAAGAAACTTACAGCGGTAACTACAACATAGGTCCGGACGACTGTGACTGTGTTACAACTGGTGAACTTGTAGACTTGTTCGTTAAATCATGGGGCGAAGGTGCCAGCTGGAAGGACGTTAGTGAAGCGAAAGCTCCACATGAAGCAGGGTTTTTGAAACTGGACTGTTCAAAAATTAAACGGGTAATGAACTGGCAGCCTAAATGGCATATTACAGACGCAATCAGCAGTATTACAGAGTTCAGTAAGGTTTATCTTGCCAGAGGTGATGTTGTTGAATGCATGGAAAAACAGATAAAAGAATATTTGGGAGACTAGTATGTTCGAAAATAAATCAAAAGAAGAAGCGACAAAAGAAATTTTAAACAGTGTTAAAGAATATTATAAAAAATTTATGGTTCGCCCTGAGTATAAGGACGGAGATCGCATTTCTTACGCAAGCCGTGTATTTGATGAAAAAGAAATGATGAATCTTACAGATTCTGCTCTTGAATTCTGGCTTACAAGCGGCCGTTATACAGATCAGTTTGAAAAGCAGCTTGGTGAATATTTAGGAACTCCGTTTGTTTCTCTTGTAAACTCTGGTTCTTCTGCAAATCTTATTGCATTTATGACTTTGACATCTCCTCTTTTGAAAGAAAGACAGGTAAAGCGTGGTGATGAAGTAATCACAGTTGCATGCGGTTTCCCAACAACAGTAACTCCAGTTTTGCAGTATGGTGCTGTTCCTGTTTTTGTTGATGTAACAATTCCACAGTACAATATTGATATAACTCAGCTCGAAGCAGCTTTGAGTCCAAAAACTAAGGCTGTTATGATTGCCCATACTTTGGGAAATCCTTTTGACTTAAAAACTGTAAAAGCATTCTGTGAAAAACATAATCTCTGGCTTGTTGAAGATAACTGTGATGCTCTTGGTTCTGAATATACATTGGACGGAAAAACATATAAGACTGGAACTGTAGGTGATATCGGAACTTCAAGCTTCTATCCACCACATCACATGACAATGGGTGAGGGCGGAGCTGTTTATACACGTAATCCACTTTTGCATAAAATCATCCGTTCAATGCGTGACTGGGGACGTGACTGCATCTGTCCTAGTGGTATGGATAATCTTTGTAAACATCGGTTTGACAAACAGTATGGAACACTTCCTCTTGGTTACGACCACAAATATACATACAGCCACTTTGGTTACAACCTTAAGGCAACTGACTTACAGGCTGCAATCGGCTGTGCTCAGCTCGAAAAATTTCCTTCTTTTGTAGAAAAACGTAAGGAAAACTTTAAACGTTTGAAGGCTGGATTGGAAAGCGTACAGGATAAATTGATTCTTCCTGTAGCTGTAGAAAACGGAAATCCTAGCTGGTTTGGTTTCTTGATTACTTGTAAAGAAGGTGTAAATAGAACTGAATTGGTTAAGAAGATTGAAGCTGCAAATATTCAGACTCGTGCATTGTTTGCAGGAAATCTTACCCGCCACCCATGTTTTGACCAAATTCGTGGAAGTGATGCTTATCGTGTAATTGGAGACCTTTCAGTAACAGATAGAATTATGCGTGATACATTCTGGATTGGTGTATACCCAGGAATGACAGATGCTATGCTGGACAAGATGATTGAAGTAATTAAGGCGAGTGTGTAAGGAAAATAAAAAGGAGTCTGATATGGCAAATCTTAATATGAATGGTCCTTATAGATTTGATAAAGAAACTATTAATGATGTAATTACAAGAACTTCTGCTGGTAATTATGCATTAGGATATGTAGACAATAGCACATTTTATGTGTTATATGTTGGACGTGCCGATTCTGATGTAAAAGAGCGCTTATTACAGCATTTGGGTGAGAAATATACAGAATTTAAATTTTCATATGCAACTTCACCTAAAAGTGCATTTGAGAAAGAATGCCAAAACTATCATGATTTTAATCCTCGTGATAATAAAATTCATCCAGACAGACCTAGTAATTCAAAAGACTGGAAGTGTCCCGTTTGTGATATATTTGATAAATAGGAAAGAAAGTGTGAAAACTGAAGTAAAAGAAATAGCAAGAAATAATAAAAATTGTGAACTTCGTCTTGGTATTGCATCTTGGGATGATGGTTCTGGGGAGTCAAAATCAATAAAATATACTTGGTTTGATAAAAATGGAAAAGCAGCAAGAGGTGGAGAATTTCCGATTGAAGCTTTACCTCAAGCTTTGGAATTTGCTATTAGGAATGGATATATAACACTTTGATGAATTTCGAAAAAATAAAAGATTTGGAATATAAAGCACTGCAAATCCGAAAGAATCTTCTTCGTCTTTGTACTCGAGAAGTTATTCATATCGGCGGAGATTTATCCATCGCAGATGTAATGACCGTACTCTGGCAGTATCAGATGAAATATAATCCCAGAAATCCAAAAGATGAAAACAGAGACAGGTTTGTGCTTTCAAAAGGACATGCTTCTGCGGTTACAAGTTTTTGTCAGGCCGCTATTGGTTGTTTTTCTTCTGAAGATGTAATTAATGAATATGCAACAGATGGCGGAAGATTTTCCATGCATTCATGCAATCTTGTAAATCCTTTTGTAGATGTTTCTACCGGAAGCCTAGGACACGGTATGCCAGTTGCATGTGGAATTGCTGCGGGGTTAAAACTAAAAGGTAATAATACTAACAGGGTTTATACTGTAATGGGCGATGGGGAACAGTCTGAAGGTTCTATCTGGGAAGCCGCAATGAATGCTGTACATTATAGACTCGGAAACCTTGTTGCAATTCTTGACTGGAATGGGCTTGAGGCTGATGGCACACTTGAAGAAGTTACTGCGCTTGGAAATATTGCTGAGAAGTATCGTGCTTTTGGATGGAATGTTGTTGAGTTAAATGGAAATGATGTGTCAGAAATTGTAAAGGCATTTGATAATCTTTCATCTGTAGATTCAGATGTTCCTACAATTCTAGTCTGCCATACCATTAAAGGCAAATGTGTAGACTTTATGGAAAATCAAGTTCGTTGGCACGCTGGAAAAATAACACAAGAACAATATGATAAGGCTTGTGTTGATATGGAAAATGCTTTTTCTGAGAAGTGGAGGGTATAAATGGCAGAAGAAAAAGTATTTTTAAGAAATGTAATTGGTGCATATATGGCCGAACTTGGCAAGAAAAATGATAAAGTTGTAGTTGTAAATGCAGACTTAATGGGAACTTGTCGTAACAAGAGTTTTGTCGAAGAGTTTCCTAAGCGTTCTTTTAATGTTGGAATCGCAGAACAGAATATGGTTAGTTTTGCAGCCGGACTTGCACATGAAGGTTATATTCCTTATGCATTTACTATGGCTCCATTTATGTCTATGAGGGCTTGTGAGCAGGTGCGTACAGATGTTGCTTATGCACGACTTCCTGTTAGACTTATGGCCACTTATGCAGGACTTTCTGGTGGAATTTCAGGAGCAACACATTGGGCTGTTGAAGATTGTGCAATTATGACAGGAATCCCAGAGATGACTGTTGTCGAAGTTTGTGATGAAAACCAGGCTAAAGCTGTACTTGATTTTTCACTAGGCTATGACAAGCCTCTTTATATTAGAAGTAGCGTTGAACCAGTAAGAAATGTATATCCTAGTGATTATAAATTTGAACTTGGAAAAGCTTCTGTTTTAAAAGAAGGAACGGATGGAACATTTATCTGTTCTGGTGTTAGTGTCCAATATGCACTTGAAGCTTCAAATATAATAGAAGAAAAATATGCTAAGCATATTAAAGTTATTGATATGACTTCTATCAAACCGTTAGACAGAGATGCTGTTATAGAAGCAGCAAAAACAAAAAATGTAATTGTTGCACAAGATCATAATATTATAGGTGGTCTTGGAAGTGCTGTTGCCAATGTTCTTGCAAAAGAAGGTTTTGGAATTAAATTCAAAATATTAGGACTTACAGATAAGTTTGTTGCAATGGCTCATGCACCTTTCTTGTATCATCAGTTTGAATACGATACGGAAGGGCTTGTTAAGAATATGAAAATTATGTTGGAGCTTGAATAGTATATGACATTTGCTATTACTGGTGCAACTTCGATGCTTGGTGTTGCTACAATAAAAAACTGTATTTCAAAGAATATTTCGGTTATTGCTTTTGTTCGTAAAGGTAGTTCTAAGATAGAACGTTTGCCATCATCACCTTTGGTAAAAATAGTTGAATGTGATTTAGCACAAATGAATAATTTTAATTGTGCTGGACTTTCTGCTGATGTTTTTATTCACTTTGGATGGGCTTTTACAGATAAAGCAGGTCGTAATGATGTTTTAAAACAACTACAAAATGTTCAATATACATTAGATTCTATTCATTTAGCGAACAAACTTGGTTGTAAAAAATTTGTTGGAGCAGGAAGTCAGGCTGAGTATGGAACGCCAAATGTTATTCTAAAAGAAGATACTCCTGTAAATCCTGTTGTACCTTATGGTGTAGCAAAATATTCTGCAGGAAAGTTTACTCATATGGAATGTGAAAAATTAGGTATGGAGCATATATGGGTAAGAATATTAAGTGTTTTTGGAACAAATGATTTAGAACAGACTTTAATTAAACAGTTGATATTAAATGCAAAAGAAAACAAAACAATGGGGTTGAGTGGTTGTGAGCAAACATGGGATTATCTTTTTGAAGATGATGCAGGAAGTGCATTTGTCGAAATTGCAAAAAATGGTGTAAATGGACGAATTTATAATCTTGGAAGTGGACAAAAAAGACAATTAAAAGATTATGTTGAAACTGTAATTAAACTTGTTAATCCAGGGTATAAACCAGAATATGGAAAATTTAAATATTCAATATTGCAACCAATGTTTTTAGTAGCAGATATTTCTAATCTTGTTAATGATACTGGATGGCTTCCAAAAGTTTCATTTGAAGATGGAATAAAAAGAATTCTAAATTCTATATGAGGAAAAAAGTTATGAATGAAGATAAGTTAAGAGAACTAACTGCATTTGATAAATCTGCTTATACAGAAGAACTTGAGCCAGTTTTTCCTAATTGTAATAATGCAATTGTCTTTGAGTCAAGTGGTTTATATGCACCATATTTAGATGTTGCCATAAGATCTTTAATTAGCAATATTTCTGATAATAATTATTATGATATTATAATTCTTACAAGTGAAATTGATATTTATGATTGTAATTTATTACGTTCTGAAATAGAAAATTATAATAATGTATCTCTTAGATTTTATGATCCCTCAAAACTTGTAGAACCATATATAAATACAAGCAGATATAGATATCTAAATTTAAATTATTATAGACTTGCATTGCCTTGGATTTTACAAAAGTATGAAAAGATATTAAATCTAGGGATGGATATTGTAATAAAAAAAGATGTTTCTGAATTATTAAAAATTCAAATGTCAGATACGGAATATATTGCTGGAGTGAAAGATTTAGGTTATATCGGAAGACTTTCTATGGATATTCCTAAAGAAGAATTAAACTTAAAAAATCCAGAAGGATATATAAATGCCGATGTAATTGTTTTGAATAATAAAAATATACGTCGTGATTTCTCTTTAGATTCAGTTTTGGAATTATGGCAGAAATACAAATTTCGTTGTGCAGAACAAGATGCTTTTAATGTTCTTTTTGAAAATCATATCCATTACTTGGATATGAAATGGAATGTTTTTCCAAGAAAGATGAATTCCATTATACATATTGCACATAATAGTGATGAAAATATACAAATATATAAAGCATCTGTAAAAGATCCATATATTGTTCATTTTGCTGCATTTCCAAAATCGTGGGACTATCCTACTGTTGAGTATGCTGAGTTATGGTGGTATTACGCAAGAAAATCACCTTATTATGAAGAATTAATTCGAAGAATGATACTTGCAAATAAAGGATTAATTTATTCAAAACTTAGTTTTAAGCAAAAAGTTTATAATAAACTTGCAATGTTTTCACGAAAGCATACAAACATTTTTATAAAAGTTGGAAAAAAAGTTTTTATAAAATATTTTACTAATAGTGAATCAAATCATAAATGGGGAAAACTTGGAGGAAAATAAAAAAAGAAATATGATAATTTAGATGTAATTGTGCCTACCTATAATAGAGCAAAATATTTAAGAACTTGTTTGACGGCATTATGTGAATCAGTTGCAGAACCTAGGAAAGTAATTGTATTAAACAATGCTTCAACAGATAATACTATAGATGTCGTTAATGAAATATGTTTAGAATATCCTGATCGAAACATAGAAGTAATTACAAATCCAAAAAATTTAGGAAATGCAGGAAATTTTATTAAGACCCAAGAAATAGCAAATAATGAATATGTTGCTATTTTTCATGATGATGATGCAGTACATCCAGAGTATATAGCTAGAGCTATGAAAGTAATGACAGAAGATAAAACACTAGTATTATGTACGGGGGGGGGGGGGCCCATGTTCAGTGTAAATCATGAAAACTTCCCAATGCTTCCAGATATTTATTTTTATTATCCTAAAAATTTAAATGTTTTTCTTCAGTTTTGTATAGGAAGGCATCAGTTTTTTTCTGCTATTTATAAAACAGAAGCATATAAATCTGTAAAATATAACCCCAAAAAATATGGAAAACTACATGATATTTCTTTTTTAATTGATGTGGCAAGTTTAGGTAATTCTATTTTCTTACAGGGGTGCTGTGTAAGATGGAGGCAGTCATTATTGCAAGATTCTTCTGACTTAAAGTCAGGACCTTTTACGAATGAATGTATCGAAGTTATT
>CAMGTC010000121.1 GCA_946061765.1 uncultured Treponema sp. | reverse complement strand
ATTTCATATTCAAGACCAGCTTCATGACAAGCATCTGCCAAGGCTTTTTCTGCACGTTCCCAAGTTGCTAAATCACCAACGTGATCTTCTGGCATAGTTGAGAATTTTACAACCAAATTATCAAATCCAAAGTCATGGTAAACATTCTTCAAAAGTTTACAGAATCTAGCAACTTCTGAAGCTACCTGTTCTTCAGTACAAATAATATGTGCATCATCCTGAACAAAGCCACGAACACGCATAATACCATGTAAAGTTCCAGATGGTTCATTACGAACATCATGACCAAACTCAGCAAGACGAAGTGGTAAATCCTTGTATGAACGCTGTTTAGACTTAAAGATTTCAAGAGCTCCAGGACAATTCATTGGTTTAATGGCAAACATACGTTTTTCTGATTCAGTAATGAACATATTTGCCTGATAGTGTCCCCAGTGACCAGAACGTTCCCATAAAGAACGAGGCATGATAGCTGGAGTATTAACTTCAAGATATCCATCGCGTCTTACCATTTTACGCATATAATCCTGAATTACAGTGTATGTTGTCCATCCATTAGGATGCCAGAAAATCTGACCTGGATCTTCAGGGTCAAGATGGAATAAATCCATTTCAACTCCCAATTTTCTGTGGTCGCGTTTTTCTGCTTCTGCTAACATTGTTAAATAATCTTTAAGATCATTTGGTTTTTCAAAACATAAAACATAAACACGAGTGAGCATAGGACGATTTGAGTCCCCACGCCAGTATGCACCGGCAATTTTATCAATTTTAAATGCCTGTCCATTAATTTCTTTAGTATTTGCTACATGAGGTCCCTTGCAAAGATCAAGGAAAGTATCCTGCTGGTATGTAGTAATTGTTGCATCTGCTGGTAAATCATTAATAAGTTCAATCTTATAATCTTGATCAGCAAATAATTTTAATGCTTCTTCTTTTGATACTTCTTTTCTACAAAAATCAAAATTTCCAGCAATAATGCGTCGCATTTCTTTTTCTACGGCAGGAAAATCGGTTTCGGTGAATTTGGTGTCCTTTGGAAAGTCAAAATCATAATAAAATCCGTTATCAATAGCAGGTCCAATTGCAATTTTTGTACCTGGGTAAAGCTTTAAAATAGCTTCTGCCATAACGTGAGCGCAACTATGTCTAATAGTTTGCAGTTTTTCATTAACAGCCATTTTCTACCCCTTTTTGCGGTTTTTCGCAATTTTTTTATAAATTTTAATAATTATAATGAGTTTTAATAATTAAGTGAATAGCAGATAAATTATAAAATTTTTACAAAGAACTTAGTAAAAAGTTTTATTTTTACCTGAAATTCATTATATTTGAAATATGATTAAAGCAGAAATTAATGATATTGAATTAAAAAATCACTTAGACTCACTTGAAGCCGACAAAATGAGAATGTTTATGATGGCTGATGGAAGAGTTAGAGGTGCATTATTTCATGGTAGCAGATTTGTTAATCAAATACGAGCTCAACATAAACTTGGAATCCTTGAAACATATATATTAGGGCAGGCTTCTATGTGTGCCGCCCTAACAATTCCTATGATGAAAGACATGGAGCACACTGTAATAAAGTATGAAGGAAGTGGTCCTGCTGATGGATATTCTGTCGAAGCAGATTCTACAGGTTATGTGAGGGGATATCTTTATAATGATAAAATTCCAGTTAAACAAGCATTAGATAATTGGAATCTTTCTCCTTTTTTAGGGCCAGGAAATATTACATTTAGCAGAATTCATAAAGACGATAAATATCCACAGTCCTCTACAGTTGATGTTGATGGAGATAATATTGCAAAAGATTTTGCAACTTATTTTGCTCAATCTGAACAAATTAATACAGCATTCAATTCTAGTATTCAATTTGATAAAGAAGGTAGAGTAGTTGGAGCTGGAGCAATGTATCTTCAGATTATGCCAATAACTGGAGGTACTGCGAAAGTTGGTAGTCAGGTTGACAGTCATCAGGAAGAAGATTTTGATATGGAAGAACTTCTGACTAAAGTTGAAAACGCTTTTAAAGCCTGTCCAAGTTTGGGTTTGCTATATAGTGAAAAAGAAGTTGATTCTGAAGATATTATTTTAGGTTTATTTAGAGAATTTAATCCTGTTATTACACTTAAAAGAGATATTGTTTATGATTGTAAATGTAATGAAGATTATTATTTAAATTACATAAAACATCTCCCAAAAGAACAGATTGAAGATATGAAAAAAAATGGTCCTGATCCATTAGAAATTGTTTGCAGAAATTGTGGATCTGTTTATAAAATTCCACTATCAAAAATATAAAAAAGTTGACAAATAGATTATTCATTATTATATTATTGATACTTGAATTAAATTTTTTATTTTAATTTTCAAGGGGGTGCACCGGTTTCGACGGAATTGCGAAATCTTGTACTGCAGGTAGGGGTGAAGGTCCCTTAAACTGACAAAAAAATAACTGCAATTTTCGCAAGAAAAGAAGAAGAAGCTGAAGAAGTTTCTTTCGCAGAAGCTTTAGCTGCTTAGTTAGCTTTAGCAGGAAGTCATCTGGCCCTGTTCCGCGTTGGATGAACTTCTTTTACCTATCGGGACTTGCCAAACACTGTTTCTGGTCTTTGTTTGGGACTTTTAATCAGAATAAGGAGACGACGCTTGTAATGCTGCTACCGGCTCCCGACAACTATCTCGCATTACTAAACCTGTAGATGTGCCTGGTTTACTTTTTCGGACGGGGGTTCAATTCCCCCCATCTCCATCGGGGTAAAAAAAAGCTTCTGTTTTTTTCAAACAGAAGCTTTTTTTATCAAAATAGATTAATTATTCGCCATCTTTATTTACATTGTGATATTTCTGCTGATATTTTTTTAACATTGCTACTGCATTTTTCTTTCCATTGTAAACAAAACCACCATTCCAGTATTCAAGGGCAGCAAATAAAGCATTACCACCGTCCTGACTGTCTGATTCTTTTGTTCTAAAAGAAACATAATCAGCAAGCTGCATAAAATCATTGTTGTGTAAACATTCAAGACGTTTTTTGTTGAATTCATTCCATTTTTCAAGGTCTTTGAATCCTTCTCCTTCATCCTGAACAATAATATGAGCATGTGTTGGGCTGAATGAATACCAAACTGTAACTTTTTTATTGATGTCACAGTGGTTTCCATGTTTTACAGCATTTTTAATTACTTCACTAATCTGCTGTTCCAAAAGATTCAATTCCTTAATTTCTGTTGGAGCAGATTGAACAATCAGAAGTGTAAAATATCTAATTTGTCTAAAATCAGAAGGAAATTCCTTCTTTAACATATTTGTTTTATCAAATAATGGGTCATTCTCATCCGATCTAAGTTCTTTGATTTCTTGAGTCATAATTTTTAAGTACTCCTGGATTTATTTAGTGTTATTCCTTTACCATTAAAAGGGCTTCTTCAATACTATTTGCTATAGGGAAGTATCCCATCAATTTTGTAAGTTCAATAACTTTTTTAACAGATCCATGAATATTTGCAATTGCCAAATTTAAATTCATTTTTTTGATTGTAGAACAAATATAAATTAATGCACCAATTCCAGATGAATCGATGTAATCAACTTGTTCAAGATTAATTACAAAATTTTTTACATTCTTTTCAAGCATTTTCATAACAAGTTCTTTTAACTTATAAGAATTGTAAAGATCCATCTCTCCAGTAACATCAATGATGTAGACATCGCCATTTTTGCGTATCTTAAGTTCCATAAAGAAGCTCCTTTCCTAATTAATCAATTTTAATGGCCAATAAACTTTGGTCATCGTATTGTTGTGTTATGCCACAGTACTTTTTCAAATCATCTTTAATCTTGTTTGAAATCTCTTTGGCATTTGCATTACTATTTTTAATTATTACTTTCTTTAAATTTTCAGTAGAGTATTGTACACCATTTTCGTTAAGTGCTTCTATCACTCCATCTGTACAAGTTACAATTATATCACCTTTTTGAAGATTAAGCTTAATATTTTTATAAATAGCATCTTTTGATACTCCTAAAGGTTCACTTGGAGTAGATATTTGTTTCAATGATTTATCACTGCTACTATAAAGGAATACTGGATTGTTTCCACAGGTTGAAACTTCAGCTTCCTTATTAGTTGAATCATAATTGATTAAAGCAACGCTGGCAAAATGATCAATCTTTGAACTTTCTGAACAAATACCTCTATTTGTCCAAGATAAGATTGTAGAAGTATCTTGATTTGTATTTACAGCAAGTCTTAAAATTGCACGAATCATAATCATAACGATTAATGAATTCATTCCTTTTCCGGCTACATCTGTCATGATAAATGAAATTCTATCTCTTCTTGAAGCAATTACATCATAATAATCACCACAAACACTTTCCATTGGATTTGTAAAACATCCTATTGAAAGTCCGGAAATTACTGGTAATTTGGCAGGCATCATAGTTTTTTGATATTTACTTGCAATACTACCGTCTTTATTCAATTCTGTGTGTTCTGCATAAGCAAGGAAACTGTACAATGGCTTCATTGTAGTTGAAATTGCATCTGTTAAAATAGTTGCATCTTCAAAATCCTGTCTGTTGAATGGTGTATTCTCTGGTTTTCTTGCTAAAGCTACTACACCAATAACACCTTCCTGCTGTTTGATTGGAACAAAGATATAGCTTCCGCACCTTAAAAAATCTTCTGGACCATTCTGGAAAACTCTTGGGTCTTTTACAGAGTCTTCGATTAAAACAGGTTCCCCACCAGTAAAAATATCACCGAAAATATTATCTTTTAACTGGAATTGCGCAAATCTCAAATTTGTTTCAACTCTGATAGGCTTATGAGGTAAATCTTCTGGTAATTTATATGGAGGAGGAAAACTTCCCTTAAATGATTTTACTGCTAAAGTATTATCATATTCATCTGCTATAAGAATTACACAACCATCTGCAGAAATTTTTTCAGTTAATAAACCGTTACAATATTCAAGATAATTTTCCATACTGTTATCATTCGAAAAGAAAGAAGACAGTTTAGAAATCAATTCTTTATTTACATCAATAAGTCTTTGATATTTTGTTTCCAAAGCATTAAGTTCTGCTTTGCTAACTGAATCTTGTGAGCGGGCTGCAACAGCTGCGGCTTCTGCTTTTTTTTGTTCAACTGCTTTTTTGCGTTCTGGAGTATCAAAGATTTTAATAATCAAATATGGAGTTATGACAACCATTGCTATAATAGCTGTAATTACAAAATACATGTAATATCCCATAAAATATGAAATTAAAGCACCTATAGCAATTAAAGCCGTGGAAATAAAGGTTACAAAACTTATGTTAGCAGTTTTTCTAATCTTTATTATGGAAAGGAATAAGATTAGTATTACGCTAAGTATTGCAACAACTAATAGAGGAAAACCAATGAATGAATCAATTGAAGTCAATCTTTTCTCCTTAAAATAGACTTTCCAGCCTTATTTCTAAATTATAATAGTGAAATATTGGGTCGTCAAGTTTTTAAATCACTTAAAATAGGTATAAAAAAACTCAACGTCATTTTATTATCTATTATCGACAAGTTTGGCTGTTTTTATCAATTTATAAAACTTTTTAGCAAAAAAAAATTAGTTTTTTTAATTTTCGGGAGGAATTTCCTGATTATTTGTTATTGACTTCCTTAAAATCAATTTACTTATTTTATTTTTGATTAATCTGTACAAGCTGAATTTGTATTTTTTCTTAAAATCTGAAACAGCTTCGTCCATTGGAATATTATCACCGTATTTTTGTTTAATATCATCCCAATAACGGACAATCCATACGTATAAATCTCCAAGAGTTCTATGAGGAAAAGATTTTAGTATATGTTTTTTATTAATTATGCTTACAAGAGGGTAGTATACCTTATTAAACCAGGATTCTATTGCTTCTTCCATGCTTACTTCTTCTGTTTTATTCTGATTCATAAAATATTTGTGAGTTAAAATATGATTGTAGATAACGTCATAACGACCAGGTCTTGAAAAATCAAGGCACCAGTAATCAGTAATATCTCCAAAATTTGTTTCTGCATAAAAAACTCTTTTTTCGTAATAAATAATTTGTCTGATGATATCATTTACGTTATTAATATTTTTTAATTTGATTTCACTTTGTAAAGAAACAACTTCTGCATCAATAAATTCGACGCCTCTGGTTTTTGCTACAGAAACTCTGTGATTTCCATCTCTTACAAAATACAATCCGGAAATTTCGTAAACTTTAATTGGTGGAAGGTCTATAGATTGAATGGCAGCTGCGTCAACTCTTTCCCATCTATTTTTTAAGTGAGTAGATTTTGGAAAGAATTTATTGTCAAAATCATTATATCTTCCTTCGCTTCCTACAATTTTTTCAATTGGAATCACTTTCATTCCAATATAAGTTTCTGCTGTAGGTTTTAAAAGATGTTTTACATCATTTAAAGATATGAGTTTTGCTTCTTCTGGTGAAAGAAGATGCTGAAATCCATTAAGTAATGCCTTGTTGTGAGCTTTTAAGAAATCCTCTTCTGTCTGTTGTGTTACAAAATCCATAAATAATCCTGAGTTAAAGTTTATTGCGTGATTTTTAAATATTCTGAATTTTTATTTAAAGGTAATTCTATTATGCAGTGTGCGTATGCGTTTACTACTGTTGTTTCATAATATTTTCCGATTCTTTCTTCCCTCATATCATAAAGGTGGATGTGACCATGAACCATATAGGTTGGATGGAACTTTTGTAAAAACCAGTTGTAACATTCAAATCCCTTGTGACATGGATCATCTTTGTCATGTATATGTCTAGGTGATGCATGGGTTAGAAAGATATCAAGATATCTTCCGTACTTTATTTTATTTTTAATTAATTGGGGCATTAATTTGAATATTTTAAATTTCATCTGTCTTTCGGAATATTGATTAAGGCCCTTGTTGTATTTTAATGTACCCGATAAACCTGCAATTAGAAGGGGAGTTTTTCGGCCTGTTTTTGGATCTATAAATGTCAAGTTGTGATTATTTTCGGTTTTAAAGCCTAAATAAGTACCTCCATGACTTTTATTATCTTCGAATCTTGCAAAAGGGTCTGCCATAAACTTTGAATCGGGGTGGTACATATGAAAGTCTTTTAAATCATGATTTCCAAAAATAAAATATGTTGGTTTATTAAAAATTGTAACCACATAATCAACGTAATCCATAGGTAAATCACCTGCACAAAGAATTAAATCAATGTCGGGAAATATTTCCTTTACGTTTTGATTATAAATTAATGGATCTACATAATCTGAAAGACATAAAATTTTCATTAAGCACCAGCTTTTGTTAAAACTGATTCCAGTTTTTGTTTTTCTATTAATTCCACTGGTCTATTTTCTGCATAATGTTTAGCAGCAGGAGTAAAACCAGAACTTGAGAATAAATAGCCCTTTACACTGTTTATCGACTTCATTGCATCAAGACTTTCGCGAACTGCGGCGTCGTCAATAGGTTCTGGCTCACGATAAAATCTTATAAAAAGAATTTGTTTTCTTACGGCAACCCAGTTATCATCACCTTTGGCAACAGCAGTTATTTGACAACCCCATTTTTTACTATCGCTGTTAAGTACCTGAAGATTTAAGCCTTTTACAACTGCGTTCTGGCAAATTTGAATAAAATCTTCGTTTCCTTCTGTAAGGTAATCTTTTAAATAATCATTTGACTGAAGGTCTTTATATTCTGCAAGTTTTGTTGCAACATCTCTGAAAGATTTATTAACTTTGTGAATATATTCCCACTGTTCAATTGCTTTATCAATCATTCTTGATTTTTCGTAACAGGTTGCAAGAAAGTAGCGGGCATAAATTGTTTCCTGATTCTGACCATTTTTATCAAGTTCAATGGCGCGGTTAAAATCTACAGCCGCATTATCATATCTTCCGGCAATTAAATAGCATGAACCGTGTTCTATAATTGCTTTTTGCTTTACATCAGGATCTCTCTGGGCTTTTTCGAATGATTTTATTGCCCCCTGTAAGTCTTTTGCATCTTTAAGAATTTTTCCTAAATAATAATAAGAAGAATAAGTTTCCGGGCTTAACTTAATTGCTGTATCAATTTCCTTTTTTGCTTCGTTATATTGTTTAGTTCTATAAAGCATAAGACCAATTTCTGCATGGGCTTTTGCATGTTTTTTGTTTAACATTACAGCTTTCTGCATAAAGCCCAGGGCAATATCATATCTGTTCTGGTTTTCGTAGATATGACCTGCATTATAGAAATTTTCAGCATTATTAGGGTCAAGTTTAGTAAGGAGAAGAAAGTTTTTAAGGGCTTCTTCAAGTTGATTATATTTCATTAAAAGAGCAGAATATTCTTGTCTGAAATCTAATTCATTGATATTAACACCGAACAAAGCATTTTCATTTACTATTTTGTATTCAAGCATTGCAAGTTCAGGTTTATTTTCTTTTAG
>CAMGTC010000120.1 GCA_946061765.1 uncultured Treponema sp. | reverse complement strand
GACTTGAACCAACTACCTGCACGTTACGAGGGTGCTGCTCTACCAGGTGAGCTAAATCGGCAAAAATTATGGTCTTTTTTACAGGTGGTCGTTATTTGCGTACGATTATCTTGTACTTACTCTTGTTTCGTATGTACGTTTCATATCATTGATGTTATTTACTATTACGTATGTTTCAAATAATTCTATCTTACGCTGCGAAACCATCTTGTATAACTCGTCTTTTATAGCTTCTACGGAAAGTCCAGCCCAGTGAGCTATATCGCTCATTGTTACATTGAACTTTCTTTGTTTTTCAACTTCGTTATTAACTGGATTCATTTCATCAAGCATAAGGAATACATCAGCTAATCTAGCCTGTAAATCTTTTACAACCAGAATTCTAAAGCGACGTTTCTGATCATAAATACGTTTACAAAAAAGCTTAAGCAAATGTAGAGCCATCTGAGGGTTTCCGGTGATTAATAATTCAAAGTTTTCTTTATTGAATTCAAGACACTTAACTTTTCCCGATGCCATACATGTTGCAGATCTTGGAGAATTATCAAGAATAGCCATTTCTCCAAAGAATTCACCAGGTTTTAAGATATCTAGATTCTTAGAAGAACCGTTTACACATTTTACTAACTGTACTCTTCCACTTTGAATTAAATAAAAAGAATCACCAGGTTCAAATTCAGAAATAATAACTTCATCTGGTTCATATGTTTTTGCAAAACGTTCAAAAGCTGGAAGCTGGAATAATTTTAAAGAAGCATTGCCTGAATCTTCAAATTCTTCTGTAACAGGAGCACGATTATGAGCGGCTAACTTATCTTTTCTTAATTTTGCATCAGCATACAGTTTGGCAACTTCTTCTTTACGAGTTGTATTTGGATATCTTTTAAGGAATTTTAAATATACATCACAAGCAGAACGATACTTTTCATCATCATAAAAACTCTTAGCAACTGCTATCATTCCACTTTGCTGATCTTCAGTTATATTATTTAAGATTGATTCTGTTTTTCTATGGATCTGTCTAAGCTGATTAGAAAAAACGCGGAGCATCTTCATAATCAAAGCTTTATTATTACTAAACATCAGTTCAAATTCTTGAACTGTCATTGCAATTGCTACCGTTGGAACTAAGGCAATCGCAGTTTCTTCACGAGGGAAATGTCCTAATGCAGATTTTACACCAAAAAATTCGCCACTTTTTACCTGTTCAGCAGTATCCTGTCCTGATTCAATATCTTTACTAGAAAGAAGAACGGTTCCCTGCTGCATGATGAAAATACGCTCATCTCGGTCGCCTTCGAAATAAATGATAGACCCTTTTGTATATTGCATTGCTCTAGGCATACTAAATACAACTCCTAACTTTTAAAATTGCACTATAATCCTTTTTACGCTAGATTATATCATAAGTTTTTATTTTATGCTATTCTAAATAAATGATTGATTTACATGTACACACAACAGCATCAGATGGTCAATTTTCACCAAGTCAAATTATACAAATGGCTGTTGATAAAGGTCTTTCAAGAATTGCAATCACCGATCACGATACAGCGGCAGGTTTGGAAGAAGCAAAGGCAGCTGCCCAAGAATTAAAAATCAATTTTGTAGCCGGAACTGAATTAAATATTTCTTTTCCAACCGGAGAATTTCATCTTTTAGGTTTAGGCTTTACTAATATTTCGCCTTCTCTAAATGAGATTTTTGAAGATCTTGTAAAAAGCAGGCAGAAAAGAAATGAAAACATAATCAGTAAAATGCAAAAAGATGGTGTTCAAATCTCTTTAGAAGAAGTTCAAAAAGATTATCCCGACACAATTTTAGGCCGTCCACATTTTGCTGCTGAGCTTGTTAAAAAAAAGGTAGTAAAGAATAGACAGATGGCTTTTGATAAATATCTGGCAAAAGGTCGCCCTTGGTATGTAGACAGAGTTGGAGCAAACCTTGATCAGGCTATAGTTGCAATTAAAGAATCTGGCGGCCTTCCAGTGGTTGCTCATCCTATGTCACTTTATCTTTCCTGGGGAAAACTTCCAGAAACCCTTCAAAATTTTTATGAAAGAGGCGTTGCAGGAATAGAAGCATATCATCCTGGAGCAAGAATGACAGAATGTTTACGATTAGAAGAACTTGCCAGAAAAATAGGATTTTTTGTAACCGCAGGCAGTGACTTTCACGGACCAAAAGTTCGTGCAGATAGAAAATTAGGCCATACCTGTAATGATAAACCTATTGAAAACCGATTTTGGGACGAAGAATTAGGCAAATATTTGAATCGACTATAAAAAAATCCACTGAGTTTTTAAGAATTCAGTGGATTCTTTTTTACAGACCTAATAATTTTGCTGCATTTGAAAATAGAATTTTTTCTTTATCAGAATCAGACAAACCCAGTTTATTAAATCTTTCTAACTCTTCTTTATGATCCCACATTGGAAAATCTGAGCCCCACACAAATCTATCGGCTCCTTGTTTTTTAATAAAAGCATTGGCTTTTTCAACAGGAAGAGTCCAGAGTGAACTTGAAGTATCAAAATAAATCTTCTGTCCTGCTAGAATTTCATAAGATTTATCCCATTCTGTATAACCACCAAAATGAGCTGCAATCATCACCAAATCCGGATAACGATCTATTACATTTTTAAAATGTTGAGGGCCAGAAAAGTCAAAACGTTTATCTCCTGCATGAACTAAACAAATTAAGCCCAGCTCAATTAGTTTTTCATAAATGGGATTCATTTTTTCACAATCTATTGGAAATTTCTGAAAATCTGGATGCAATTTAATTCCTTTTAATCCCGCATTTTTGATTCTTTCTAATTCCCGACTGAAATTTTCATAATCAACATGCATTGTTCCAAATCCAATAAATTCTGAATGATTTGAAGCCTGTGCAATTATAAAATTATTAATACTTTCTACTTGAGAAGCAGACGTTGCAGCCGAGTGAACTACATATTTTGTAACATTAATTCTTTTTCCACTTGCAATTAAAGCTTCTGGTGAACCGTTATAACTCATTGGAGCATTATAAAAAGCCCCAATTGCATGACTTGCTTTTTCGGCAATTTTGTTAGGATATATATGAGCGTGAAAATCAATAATCATGCTGGCATTTTACCAAAATCAATTCCTTTTTTTCAATAAGATTATTATATTTATTATATTGGAGTTTTTAATATGGAAAGTATTCTTTCATATCAAGATGTTTCAAAAATATATGGGAGCAAAGTTGCAGTAGACGGAATTAATTTAGACATTCCCCAAAATTCTATAATTGGTCTTTTAGGTCCAAACGGAAGTGGAAAAACCACTCTCTTAAAATTGGCATCGGGACTTTTAACCCCTTCTACAGGAACAATTACTTCTTTGGGAAATAAAATTGGAGCAGTTACAAAAGAAAACATTGCCTACCAGCCAGACAGAGTTTTTTTAAATGATTGGATGACAGTTTTAGATTTAATCAATATGATGGCTGACTTCTTCTCAAATTTTAATAAAGAAAAGGCCCTTGATTTAGTCAAAGACTTACATCTTAATCCAAAAGACAGAATTAAAACCTTATCAAAAGGAAATAAAGAAAAAGTACAGCTGATAATGACTATGAGCCGTGAAGTAAAACTTTATCTTCTAGATGAACCAATTGGTGGAGTTGATCCTGCCGCACGCGAATATATTTTAAAAACAATTTTAAATAACTACAAAGAAAATTCTTCTATTATTATTTCTACACATTTGATTTTAGATATTGAAGAAATTTTGACCTATATCATTTTCCTAAAACAAGGTCACATTGTACGACAGGGAAATGCCAACGAAATAAGACAAAATACAGGAATGACAATTGATCAGCTTTTTAGGGAGGAATTCAGATGTTAGGAAATAAAAGAAATCCCTTTCCAAGAATAGGAAAAATTTACAAATATGAATTCATAAATATTTCAAAAATACTTTTACCACTTTACCTTCTCTTAATTATTTTAGGATTACTTATTGGCCTTACTTCAAATACCAATAAAATCAAGAATTTTTTAGATTCTGAAAGTCCAATTCTAGATGAAGAAGATTCTTACCAGTCAGAACCAGATTTACCTCTTATTCCAAAAGATGACTATGATTTACAAAAAAAATCAAATCAGGCTCATCAGATATCTTATAATCCAGATAATTCTAATAATATTCAGACAGTTCAATACTTTCACTACGAATCATCAAGCCCAATATCCTTAACTAAGATTTTTGCAGGATTTTTTGTAATTGCTTTTTACATTTTTATTCAAATCATCTTATTAGTAACATTTATAATTTTTGGCAGACGTTTTAGAAAAACCATGTTCGGTGAAGAAGCATATTTGAATTTAAGTCTACCGGTTACTATAGGCGAACACCTTTGGGGCCGATTTTTATGTTACTTTACCTGGATAATAATTTGTTTTGTTACACTTACACTTTCGGGCCTTCTTTCATTAGTAAAATTTCTTACACTTAATATGATTAAGGAAGCCTTTACAACAATCAACAGTGTAATAATCAAAAATCAAGGAAATCCAGTTAGCATTTATCTTAGTTTTCTTTTAGTAGCAGTGTCTTTGTCAGTTTTGATAATCACTTTTTCATTCTTTATAAACACAATTACTTCACTCTACAAAAAACATACAACTTTACTTAAGATTATTTCTATAGTTGTTACACTTTCTATAATTGGAAAAGTATTCTCATTAACATTAAGCTACAGTGATTTAAATAGTTTAACGGCTTTTACTAATTCCATGTGGAAAACTACATTGATATATTTGGGATTTTCAACAATTTTTATGACCTCTACCCACCTTATTCTTTCAAGAAAACTGAATCTGGAATAAGGCAGGTAAATTGTTATTTTTCTTCAATGTAAACAGCAGTAGAAGAATCAAGAATATAAAGACCATTCGAATAAATTACTGAACCACCTGTAATATGAATGATTTTTCCTTCTGCTGCTTCAAAAGATTTTTTAGAATTTGAAGCGTTTATAATTACCAGGACAGAAGATTTCCCATCTGTAGATTTACGTCTGTAGACCAAAGGATATTCAGCCTGAATAAAATCAATATCAGAATATGATTGCAAAGCAGGAGTAGCCTGACGACAAGCTATCAAAGAATGAATTTCATTCCATAAAGAATCTGGACTAGCTTTTTGTGCTTCTACAGTAGGACGGTCAGGACTTGAATCTTGAGGAAGATACAAAAGTTCACTCTTAGCTTTACTAAAACCAGCATTTACCGAAGAATTCCATTGCATTGGAGTTCTTGAACCAGTCCTTCCATAACCACCTTCTTTGGAAATCAGTCCAGTAACATAACGCATACCAATTTCATCACCATAATAAATAAATGGAGCCCCTGGCATACTCAATAAAAATGCAAAAGCCACTTTGAGTTCAGCAGGATTAAGGAAAGCTGCCAAACGCTCCATATCGTGATTACCCGAAGGAATACACATAAGTCCTTTTCTTTCAGATTTTTCATAATTTTTTATATAAGTATTTACGAATTCATAGGCACTTCCATTTGCTCTACTGGAAAAATATGGATTTTCAGATCTGAATAAATCGGTGTAGTGGGAATTACCAAAATGTAAAAGAAAATCCATATGAAAGCCAGCCTGTAAAGATTTATCAGCTTCGCCCCATTCACTAACCATTGCAGCCTCTGGAAATTCTTTATCCAAAAATGCTCTAACTTTCTTCCAAAGAGCAATAGTTCCTTTTCCATCTTCGTCATGTTTTACAAGACTTCCTGCCATATCAACGCGGAATCCATCACAACCCATCTTTAGCCAGAAGCGCATAACATCAATCATTGCGTTAAGAGTAGAAGTTGGACCCGGAGAATCAGGAGCCTGCTGCCAAGGACGCTCACATTTATAAAAACCATAATTTAAAGCTGGTTGATGAGTAAAAAAGTTTACAGCGCATGAACCATCACGATCAGATATACCACGCAAATTTCCCATGCCAGAAACTTCTTCCCATACAGAATCTGTCCAAACATAACGGTCAGAATACTCGTTTTTTTCAGCTTTCATAGATTCCTTAAACCATGGATGTTCTACAGAAGTATGGCCCGGAACTAAATCAAGTAAAATATGCAGATTTTTCTTATGAGCAATAGAAAATAATTCTTTTAAATCATCATTTGTACCATAACGAGGAGCTACTTTATAATAATCACTGACATCATAGCCTGCATCACCAAAAGGAGATTCAAAACAAGGATTAATCCAGATAGCATTACACCCCAATTCTTTGATGTAATCTAATTTAGAAATGATACCTTGAATATCACCAATACCATCGTCATTTGAATCCATAAAACTCTGTGGATAGATTTCATAAAAAATGGCATTTTCAAGCCAGTCAGGACCTTTTGACATAAAAAACTCCCATAAAAAGTCAAGAAGATTGTTTCAACAATCGATTGACTTTTTACGCTGTTCCGTAATGTAATGAGGAACAGCAGTTCAAGAATAAGTTTGCAATGCAAACTTTAGGTAAGATAAAGCCGCGCTATTTTAGCGGTTTTATCTTACACCTTAATAATTCAAAAAATCATTTAAAAAAATTCAATAAATCACTGAATTTTTCAATAGATTTAAAATCACCTTTTAAATTCTTTCCAAAACCATAAGCAGCATGAATAAAAGGAACCCCAGCAGAAACACAAGAATCATAATCTCCTTGAGTATCGCCAACATAAACAGGATTTTTAAGATTATTACGTTCAATCACAAGCTTAATATTTTTGTCTTTAAAAAATCCATTATTTCCATAACACTCAAAGTCGGTAATGTATGAAGCAATATTATTTTTTCTACAAACTAATTCAATATAACCACTCTGACAGTTACTAACAATAAATACAGGAACCTTTTTGGAAAGACTGACAATAGTTTCACAAACTCCCGGGTAAGTGATATTTTTAGTGTTAGCTTCAATATAAATGTGTTCAAGATTAAAACAAGACTTAGAGAGAATTTGTTTTTGAGAATCAGAAAGACCAATAAAAAGATTATCTGCAATAACATTCATTGGTTTTCCAAACTGACCCTGCAAAATCTCAGCAGAGACCCTTGGAACATTTGGAAAATTTTCTTCAATAGCCTTGTTCCATGCCTGAGCTACAATTTCAGTTGTATTCCAAATAGTTCCATCAACGTCTAAAATAATACTATCAAATAACAAAATATATTCCTTCCCGATTATTTAATAACCAGTTCTGATAAAGATTCATCAAACATAATATCATTAACCGAGAATTTTTTCTTGTTCCTGGACTGAAATTCAAACATATCACAGAAATTTGTCAGAACATCAATATAACGACTGTTCATAATTTCGTACATTTTCTGAATAACAATTTTTTTCTTTTGAATATCAAGCCAAATCTTATCATTATCACCAATAAAAACAAAAACATAAAGAATCTCATCATCAAAATCGCGAATCATATACAAAATAGCATTATAAATAAAACAAAGAGCTCGCATAATAAAAGTAACTTTAGGGATTTTTTCATATTCTTTTAAATCCAAATGCTCTCCCTCCCCCTTTTTTATCGAAACCATAAAATGACTTACACTCAGTTCAAAAATTTTTAGTAATAATCTGAGCCTTTTTGTCTTCATAGGAAAAAAACAAGACTTATAGCAGAAAGCACGAAGAGTATTTCTCCTACCCATAGCCTGATTTGCCTTAAGAATTTCTCAATTTTTCCAAAGTTAGTATTTTGCTGATATTCAAGTTGATTACAAGCAGCTTTAATACCTAAATCATAAAATAACTGTGTTCAAGATTAACACTTTCAGACAGAGAGTTACGTTTTAAGTAAGTTGAACCAATACAAAGCTCAGGATATTTAGATTGCAACTGGTTGATAAACGAAAACCAATCTAACCCCTGTATTTCATAATCAATATTAAAAAAAAAAGAATGGAATCTAAAAAGACAGAAAGAATAGCTTCAGTTGTGTTTTGAATGGATTGGGATTCATCATTATTGATAAAACAGCATTCGTAATCTTTATACAAATATTCAGACAAAAAATATTCAAAAATTAATGATTCATCTGGTATGATAAAAAATGATTCCTTCCCTTTTGGGATTTCATTAACTAAGTCGGCCATAATTACCCCATAAAAAAGATGAAATATTTCTTTCATTGTTGCTTACTATAAAAAAATTTACAAAATTTTTTTTCATGGCCCAAACCCCACAAGACTCGCATGTCAGGGCTTGCCTACGGCCGGTGCTTCGCACTTGCAAGAAAGTAAAATAAAAGTCTGGAACTTTTATTTTACTTTCTTTTCCCCTTCCATTCTCGGGGCGGCGGGGAATTTACAATTGCAGATTAAACTCAAGAAATGTGAGTAGAGAGAATTTCCATAAAGGCTTCATAACCAACAAGACCATAAAACAAAACCTAATTTAAAGGAAACGGAAGGTAAATATAGCTGCCACCTGTAATGTATCGGGTAAAACTAAAATGATGCGCAGT
>CAMGTC010000119.1 GCA_946061765.1 uncultured Treponema sp. | reverse complement strand
CCAGGGGCGAGATTTATCGAGCCTCGATTGGGGAAACGTTAAAAATTAATGCGAATAGCATTAATTTAGTTTCCACTTACAAAGGCCAGGGGCGAGATTTATCGAGCCTAGATTGGGGAAACGTTAAAAATTAATGCGAACAGCATTAATTTAGTTTCCACTTACAAAGGCCAGGGGCGAGATTTATCGAGCCTCGATTGGGGAAACGTTAAAAATTAATGCGAACAGCATTAATTTAACATGGCTGTGTCCGTAAATAGCCTTGCTTTTTGAAAGAATTTTTTGACCTTTTCAAATATTGTCCTATGTTATATTAGATGACAATTACAGAAGTTTTGAAAATCATTAAATCACTTTCCCAGGCAGACCAGAAGGCTTTGAAGGAAGCACTTGAATGTTCTTTTTCTTGTGCTTCTTTTGAATCAATTACAGAAAAACGCTTTTCTTCTGGAATGTTCTGCCCACACTGTAATTCAATTCACATTAAGCGTAACGGACATAAAGGGAATGTTCAACGCTATCTTTGCAACGACTGTCATAAAACTTTCACAATCAGAACAAATACAATCACTGCATCTTCAAAGAAATCTTTTGAAACTTGGAACAAATACATTGAATGTATGATGAACGCTTATTCTGTTCGCAAGTCTGCCGAAATCTGTGGAATTAACAAAGACACTTCTTTTATCTGGCGACATAAGATTTTGGATGCCTTGCAGAACATGGCTTCTTCCGTAAAATTGAATGGAATCGTAGAAGCAGATGAAACTTTCTTTCCTATTTCATTCAAAGGAAATCACAAGAAATCGGTTTTTGTAATGCCTAGAAAATCACATAAGCGTGGAACAAAAACACATCTTTGTGGCATTTCACACGAAAAAGTTTGCGTTCCTTGTGCAATCAATCGCAATGGACTTTCCATTGCTAAAATTGCAAATCTTGGACGTGTTAATACAAAAGCACTTCATAAAACATACGACAACCGAATTGAAAAAGGTTCGATTCTTTGCACTGACGTAATGAACGCATACATTCCGTTTGCAGCTTCTAATGACCTTAAACTTATCCAGTTGAAGACTGGAAAAGCAAAGAAAGGAACCTACCACATTCAGCACATCAATTCTTATCATAGTACTTTGAAGCATTTTATAGACGGATTCCGTGGTGTATCTACGAAGTATCTAAATAACTATCTAATTTGGAACAACTTCTTAAACTATAGCAAGGAAACATGGCTTGAAAAGAAGAACATTTTCAAGGAATTTGTTTTTACTACCAATAAAAAGGACTTGTCTAAAAAAGTTCCTATGCGTGAAGCCGTTCCGATTGTTGCATAATCTGGGGAAAGATAAAGTTTACAGGGTAAAATAAAAGATTTTTATAATATTTAAATTAGAAAGGAGATTCGTATGATTACAAATTTGAACTTTGATGAAATTTTTGATACATCAAGACTTTTTGAAAAAACTCAAAAAACAGATTTAGACATTTTGACAAAAAGCATTTCAGAATTAGATACTGCATTTGAGTCTTTATTATCAAACTTTCTTCTAGTACCAATTAAAGAATCAGAAGAAATTGCAAAAGATACAGAAAGAAACATTGAAAACGATTATAATAAGTTTTTTAGTATTTTTAAGACTACTATAAAAATTATGATTGATTTCTTTAATAAGTATGAAGCAAATGGGGCTTATAGTGATAATGGCTTTTCTGACTTTTTGAAAAATACTTTTAATAGTTCAAAAGATGCTTATGATGCAATCACAAGTAAAATAAACTCTACTACTGTAAATACGGATAAAAAAATAAAGTTCTTAAATGATGCTTATTTTGCTTATGTTTATCTTCTAAGGTGTTTTAATTCTATTATCGAAAATTATAATAGTAAACATGCAAGTTCTCAATTAAAACAGATTGAAGGTGTTCCAGAACCTACCAAAATCGAAAACTTGAATGACCATAATCTTAAATCTTTTATTGAAACCTATTTAATCGACTTAAAAATTTCTCAAATAAAGATTAAAAATGTTGAGGTTTTATGAACATAATAAATTATCAATTAAGGGCAAAAAAGAATTTGAAGATTGGTATAATAAACAAAGAAAACTTTATAAAAAATGAAATAGAAAAGGTCGTCTAAAGGTGAACGACCTTTTTTATTTTTATCTAAAAGCAACACTATTTACGGACACAGCCTTTAACATTATTTTCTTTCAGCTCGCTAAAGCCCAGTCTCCTTTCCGCAGGCGCGAGAATTGAGGAGGCCCGTAAGGGAGTGCGAAGCACCGCGCGCTAGCAAGCTCCGAAATGCGAGTTGGAAAGTTGATTCGCCCAAAATTAATAAAAATAATCAAAATTTTATGTTATAATGTAATTATGAAACTCCCAAAACTAGCTAAAAGACGTAATTTTAGGGATTTAGGTGGAATTGAAAGTTCGGACGGAAGAAAAATCAAACATTTTATGCTGATTCGTGGAACTACTTTGAGAAAACTATCCCCTGTTGTAATTGAACTTTTAAAAAAAGTGTACAATCTTAACACAATTGTAGATTTAAGAACCAAAAAAGAAGCGGAAGAAAAACCTTCAATTATTCCTAATGGAGTTTCTTACTTTCACTTTCCAATTCTAAATGAAGCATTAGTTGGAATTAGTCACGAAAAAAGGGTTCACAGTCTTTTGTCTCTTTCGATGATGCCAGAAATGAAAGAACTTTATGTTAGTATGGTTAGGGGTTCAGCTCTTGATAATACTGTTGAAGTTCTGAAATTTATTCTGCAACTTCCTCTTGAATCTTTTTCGGTGATTTTTCATTGTACGGTCGGTAAGGATAGAACTGGTGTTATTGCGGCACTTCTGCTTGCATTTTTAGGAGTTTCCCGTAAAGATATCATTGAAGATTACCTTATGACCAATTTGATTACAAAACGTAAGGCTAAACTTATTTACTTTGGAGTTTTGATTTCTAAACATAATCATAAAATTGCAAAAAAAATAGAAGGATATTACATTGCAAAACAGGAATATATTGAATACGCTCTAAAAGATTTGGAAAGGCAATTCGGCTCTTTGGATAACTTTTTTAATGAGCGCCTGCAATTTTCTGAAAAGGAAAAAGAAGAGATTAAATCAAAATTTTTGGAATAAAATCTGCGGGGGGTGCGGACTAAATCTACGGTGTTGTGGTGAAAATCCACTGAGGTGGGGTAAAATCCACTGAGGTGGCAAAATCTACGGAGATGGACTAAATCCACGGTGTTGTGGTGAAAATCCACGAGGCGGACTAAATCCACGGAGGCGGGGCCCCCATTTTTTACAATTCTATTTCCAGATAAATTGGAGTATGATCCTGACGAGGGCCTGAATCTATCATTTCTGATTTTTTTACCTGTTCTTTAATTCGGTCACTAACTAAGAAATAGTCAATCCGCCAGCCTGAATTGTTTATTTTACTTGTTTTGATTCTTTGTCCCCACCAGGAATAAACGTCTTTTACATCTCCGTGAATAAAACGGAAGGTATCTGTAAAACCGCGGGCCAAAAGTTTTGTAAATCCTTCCCTTTCTTCATCTGTAAAACCAGCGGAAAAATGATTTGAGGCAGGGTTTGCAAGGTCTATTTCTTTGTGGGCTACATTAAAATCACCACAGGCAATTACAGCTTTACTTTGGTCCAGTTTGGAAAGGTAGTCTGCGTACAGGACATCCCATTTTTGACGGTCGGAAAGTCGTTTAAGCCCATCACCGGAATTTGGTGTATATACATTTACAAAATAAAAATTATCAAATTCCAAAGTAATAAGGCGGCCTTCATCATCCATTGTATCGGGAGCCGAAATTTTTGGAGCTGTTTTTACTGGGGACAGACCCTCTTTATAAAGCATCATCGTTCCTGCATATCCTTTTTTTGCAGGAGGAACTGAAGAAACCCATTCAACTTTATAACCAGGAAGATATTCTTTTAATAATTCCAGGTGTTTTTCTGAAGGTCCTTCTGCCGGTAGTTTGGTTTCTTGAATTGCAATAATATCTGCTTTATAATTAGCAATTGTTCTAAGAACATTTTGAGATAAAAGTGCACGAGCTGAAGTTGATGTTAAGGCTGCATTTAATGAATCTATATTCCAGGAAATTAATTTCATTTTTATAATCCTTTTTTCAAAAATTTTGTGGGGTGATTATTTTATAAATTTCAAACTACCAGTTTTCCAAATCCCACTCAGAATCGGCAAAGCCACAGAGTTCTCTAAAATATGGAAGTTTGTAGCAGGCTTCAACAAAGGCACGCCAGTCTTCAATATTTTTATGATGGAAACGCTGAATTACAATTGTTTTGAGCTGAAGATAATTGGTAGTTACAGTTGCCCAAAGTTCCAGTCCACGTGGTAAATTGTGAACCATAATTTCAAAAGCTTCGTAGATTTTTTGTTTATCACCAGATTTTTTTGCTTCTACATAACGTTCATAATTTGCACGAGCTTCTTTTTTTGTATTTTCAGAAACATACTTTGTAAAAGGATCATAATCTGAAGTCATAAATTTATCCATTGAGTGCATGGTAGACTGAGACATCACAATATCTGCAAAGTGATAACGCTGGAACTCTGGCATAAAAACACCATTTCCTTTGATATCAAAAATTACAAGAATACCTTTTATAAAAGCATCGTGCGACTGGTGAGGGAACATATTTCCACCAAGACTTTTAGCAACCTTCCACTGTTTATTATCATCAGTTTTATCAAAAGGAAGAGTTGTATCAATTTCGCCAACATTAAAAGAATTTCCTTTTGCATTTAATGCACGATCTAAGCCAAATACTTCAAAATTCTTTATTTCTACCATATTTTCCCCTATTTCTATTGGATTTTATTCTACCACGAAAACTAAAACATCTTCAATTTGTTTAGGAAAAAGGCGGCAAATTATAATTTTTTTCGGAATTATCCCATCACGCACTTAAAATAAATTTTGACAAATCAGAAAAAAATCCTATGTTATAGGTATGACTTATTTCGAATTCAACGAAAAATTTCCAGCAGACAAAAGTATTTTACAACATTTCAGAAAAATTCGCTATAAGAACGGACTTATTTGTCCCCACTGTAGCTCTACACAACAAGTAGGATTAAGAACTGACCAGCCAAAACTTTGTAACTGTAACAAATGCCACAACACTTTTTCAATTTTTACTGGAACGGTTTTTGAGAAAACTTCAACTGACTTAACAAAATGGTTTTATGCAGTTCATTTAGTTCTAAATGCCAAGAAAGGAATTTCGGCTTTGCAGTTACAACGTGAAATCGGAACAACCTACAAAACAGCTTGGAGAATCTTAAAACAGATTCGTACTGCTATGGGTAATGAAAATTTGGAAAAGTCGTTTGAGCTGATTGTTGAAGTTGATGAAACCTATGTAGGTGGTAAACCACGTAAGGGAAACAACAATCTGCAATTCACTACGCCAAAACCAAAAGACACATCTACAACCGGACGAGGAACAAAGAAAACGCCTGTAATCGGAGTCAAAGAACGTGGAACTGGAAGAGTTTATGCTCGTGTTGCGTTACCAGACCATAACGGACAAAAATTAACTGGCAAGCAACTTTTGTCTGTAATCTCTGCCGTAACAAAACCTGATACAGTTGTTATGACAGATGACTTCAAAGGCTATAACATTATAAACCATAAATCCACAAATCCAGAAAATTTCACACACATTTCCGTCTGTCATAGTTTAGGAGAATTTTCTGCGGGTAAGGGCCTGCACACGAACGGAATCGAAGGATTTTGGGCAATCTTAAAACGAGCAATCATCGGAAGCTACCATCACGTTTCAACTAAATACTTACAAAGCTACGTGAACGAATGTTGTTTCAGACAGAATAACAGATTTGTCGATTCTTTTGATAAATTGTTGATGCAAAGCGTTATGGTGGCATAAAATTTACAGGGTAAATTAATGAGAAGTTATAATATTTAAACTAGAAATAAACCAAAAGGAGATCTATTATGAAGAAACCAGTTTTTGTTGAATTACCAGAGACTCTTGTAAAAAAGTTTGACAACATGGGGTATATAATTACTTTTCCAAAGAACAAAAACACTGGCGACCGTATTATTGGGAGCATTCTGGATTCAGCCCCAGTCGAAAACGTTGAATTTTTATCATTTGCAAAAGGCTATGAAAAACTAAAAAAAAAAGGACGAGCTTTCTTAGCGTATAACTGCACTGATAGTGAAGAAATTGAGAACTGGACAGAGTCAAATCTGATTGCACAAGGTTTGCCATCGTCCACTCCAAAAACACCTACTAATGAAATGAATAGTCTCAATTCTATAAGTCAGTCTGAAGTGGACAGTATTTTTGAAAGTCTATAAACGGAACATACTTTATTTTATCTCAATTTTACCGTTTATTGAGATATTACTTGTTAAACATTTACCTATAAATTTATCGTTTACGCTTTCAATGCCATAAAAATCATTGACTTTAATGCCCTTATACTTATTTATAAAGGCATTCTTTTCTTGTGCATCTACTGATTTTACAAAGTTTCTTAATGTCTCAATGTTTCTAGTTTTATCGTCTGTTATAAAACCACTTAATTCATTACCATTTTTGTCTTTATAACTTAAAAATTCCTTAGTAGGCGATTTTATACTTTTATCCGTAGAATTTTCTACACCCTTTGTAAAAAGTGCATTTCTAGTAGACAAAAGTTCTTTCAATTTGCTACCGTCTATTTCCCTATTATTTAAAGAGCTTCTAATACAACCATCTAATAACTTTAAAAAGCTAGTGGCAGTCATTTCTCTTAAATGTGAAGTTTTGTATACGTCTTCGAAAAACTTTTCCAAATTATCAACTTTCATTTAAACATCCCTTACAAAATTAGTAAGAAATCTCCGAGGTTTTCGAATTCATCTCTACTAACTAATTAGATAAGAAAAACGAAAGCTGCAAATGCTACCAACATTCACAGCCTTCTAAACACAACCAAAAGGGAATTTTTTGATTATGTCTAATAAGTTAGTCATCTGTGGAGAAACTCAACACAGAGCGTTAAAATTACGAATTTATCCATCTCAATCTCAAGAAATCTTAATCAACAAAACTTTTGGCTGTGTCCGTCAAATCTACAACAATCGTCTTTATGAACGAAATCAATTCTATGAACAAATCATAAAACCATCTAAACCAGAAGAACACAAGGCTCTATGGAAAACGGCTCATTTTTCAACAGAAAAAGAGATGAAACAGAAATTTCCTTATTTGGCAGAAGTTTCAAGTCAAGCATTATGCTCTGCGACTATGTTTGCCGAAACGGTCTACAAAAACTTCTTTACTTCCGTTAAAGGAACAAGAGCTGGAACACAAGTAGGCAAGCCGAAATTCAAATCTAAAAAATCTCACGATTTTTCCTATAGGGAATGTATGAACATTGCTCTAATCTGGAACGAAAGAAAAATCAAAGTCCCAAAATTAGGATTAGTAAAGTTCCGTCATAGTGGAAACAAAAAGGGCAAATTAGATTTCTTCTTAAAAGGCTCTGTAGAACTTAAATCAATTACAATAAGAAAAAATCCTGCAGGTGAGTATTATGCAGTATTGCTTTTTGAAAGGGAATACTGTCATAAAAAGAAAGACTACGAAGGTGGCGAAAGCCAAGCCATCGGATTAGATTTTTCACCAGCAGATTTTTACATAGGTTCAGATGGTTCATCTGGAAAAGATTTTGGCTATGTTGCACAAAAACAGGCAAATCTCAAAAAACTTACTAAACTTCAAAGACGCTTAATGCGTAAGCAAATCGGTTCAAACAATCGTGAAAAAGCTCGTGTAAAAGTTGCTCGTATGGAACATTACATTGCAGAATGTCGTAATGATTGGATTGAAAAGGAAACAAAAAGATTAGTTTCAAATTATCAAGTTATCGGAATTGAGGATTTGAATTTGAAAAGCATGATGAAGTTTAGCAGGAATGCAAAAAATTACGGTGATGCATCGTGGGGAATTTCACAAATAAACTGTTGTGGAAAAGTTCTCTAAACGAAAACAACTGCCGGGTCGTAAAGGCAGATAGATTCTTTGCTTCAAGTCAGATTTGTCATTGTTGTGGGTACAAAAATCCGATTACGAAAGATTTGTCTATAAGAAGTTGGATTTGTCCTGAATGTGGAACAGAATACGTAAGAGATTTGAATGCAGCCATGAATCTAAAAATGAATGCAATAAAAACAGTAGGGCAAGGAGTGTCCGAATTTAGGTCTGTGGAGGGTGTAGAAGATTTAGCGACGCTTGCGTTGCAAATTGGAGCATCCGATGAATCAGAAAATTTGACTGGCGACGGTCAGAATGACCTCACGCTTTAACATTTTTTTTGTTAATGTAAAGTGCGTGAGGGGATAATTCCGATTTTTTTTTAATACTTTCAACATAAGGTAAAACCTTCTTTAATTTTGTAAACCGCAAGTTGTTTCAACAACTGAGGATTTACAAAACGTTCGCGCAAGCGAACACGTAAATTATTAGAGTTTTTGTAAAAAAACTCGAGTTAAAATGAATAGTGCCACAGGGCTTCCGCATTATAAACGCTTTTCCGTAATGTTGGTGCGAAGGAACGGGGCGTG
>CAMGTC010000118.1 GCA_946061765.1 uncultured Treponema sp. | reverse complement strand
ACCACGCCCCGTTCCTTCGCGCCAACATTACGGAAAAGCGTTTATAATGCGGAAGTCCTGATTAAATCTCTAAAATGTATTACAATAATATACAATTTTTAGTAGTATTTATCAATTAAACAAAAATTGTTGAGTGAGGTTACAAATGAGTGCTGTAATTATTGACGGAAAGCAGATAGCCCAAGACCTTCGTTCCCAGGTTGCAGGTAAAGTTAGTGAGTTAAAGAAAAAGGGAATAATGCCTTGTCTTGCTGTGATTCTGGTAGGGCAAAATCCAGCATCGGTTTCTTATGTAACAGGAAAAAGAAAGGCTCTGGCAGAAGTTGGAATGTTAGACCGTTCAATAGAATTGCCTGAAGACATCAGTCAGGAAACTTTATTAAAAGAAATTGATAAATTAAATAAAGATCCAGATGTTCATGGAATTTTGGTTCAGTTACCACTCCCAAAAACTATAGATGAAGATAAAATTATTATGGCTATTGATCCTTCAAAAGATGTAGATGGATTTCATCCTGTTAATGTAGGTAATCTTATGATTGGACGGCCAGGATTTTTACCTTGTACTCCTCATGGAATTATTTACTTGTTGCAAAAAATGGGAATTGAAACAAGCGGAAAACATGCAGTTGTGATTGGCCGTTCGAATATTGTTGGAAAACCAGTTTCAATTCTTCTTGCCCGTAAAGAAGTAAATGCTACTGTAACAATTTGTCATACAGGAACTAAAAATATGGCAGAAATTACAAAAGAGGCTGATATTCTGGTTGTTGCTTCTGGCCATCCACATACATTAACAAAGGATATGGTAAAAGAAGGTGCAGTTATTATTGATGTTGGTGTAAACAGAATTCCAGATTCATCAAAAAAATCAGGATTTAGATTAATTGGAGACTGTGATTTTGATGATTTAAAAGAAAGTACCAGCTACATTACTCCAGTTCCAGGTGGAGTAGGTCCAATGACCATTGCAATGTTAATGCAAAACACTTTAGAGTCTGCTGAAAATTCTCTTACTAAATAAAATTAATCTTGTTATAAACAAAATGACAAGCTGAAAACTTACGAGAAGGAAGAACTAAACTTCAGCATGGCTCTACGGGCGGAATGATAGTTTCCATACCGACCGTAGCGACAAGCGACGCTAGCTAGCGGTGCTGAAGTTTAGTTTCTGACTGGTAGTAAGTTTTCAAACTGTTATGTTGTTTGATTTAAACCTTCCTGGTATTCAGTGTAGGCATAGGCGTTATGATAATGAATGCTTTCTTCATTTTCTGCTTCTACGCTGAACCAGGAAAAATTCATTTTTTTCAAACTTAAATAAACTTCCCTTACAATATCTTCAACAAATCTAGGATTTTCATAGGCATGTTCTGTTACAAATTTTTCATCCTGTCTTTTTAATAAAGAATATAGGGGAGATGAAGCACATTCTTCAATTTTTTCTATAACGTCTTCAATCCAGAAAAAATCTTTATAAAGTAATTTTACCCTTACAAAACTTCTTTGATTATGAGCCCCGTATTCACTAATAGCTTTTGAACAAGGGCAAAGGCTTGTTACAGGAACCTGAATATTGATATAAAATTTTCTGTCTTCACTGCAACTTCCAACTTCAGCTTCGTAAGAACAGGTATATTCCATAATTCCTTCGGAAGCAGAAACAGGAGCTTTCTTTTCCATAAAATAAGGGAAAGTAATCTTACCATAAGCTTTTTGCGAATCTAATTTTTTTCTGATTTCATCAAGCATTTCCAGAAAGTGCTGCATGGTTATGTTTTTATGATATTTATGGAAAACCTCAATAAAGCGGGACATGTGAGTTCCCTTAAAATTATGTGGAAGATTAACAAATAAATCTACAGTAGCGGTTGTTGATTGGGTTTTGTGATTTTTATCCAGAACTGTTACTGGATATTTTACCCCTTTAACTCCAACTTTCTGCAGTGGAATTTCACGGGTATCTTCTTCGTTTTGTATATCTCTCATTAAAATTAACTCCAATTAATAAGCCTACTATAACTTAAAAATGCCTTCCTAACAATAATCTACCAAATCAATAAGAAATTCAGTATAATTAAATTATATGACTTACTACATCGAAACATACGGATGCGAAATGAATATTGCAGAATCTGCATCCATTGAACAATTGCTGATTTCTCGAAAATGGACCAGTGCAAAATCTGCTCAAGTTGCCGATATGATTATTATAAATACCTGTGCAGTACGTAAATCTGCAGAAGATAGAATAGAAGGTCGTCTGGGCTGGATTCACGGTCTTAAAGCTGTGCGCGAAAAGAAAATTGGTGCTAAAACTAAATTATTGGACGAAGCAGTTGAGTATGTAAAAGATGGCCCTAAAAAACTTACAGTTGTTGTAGTTGGTTGTATGGTCGAAAAAGGTCTGGAAGCATTTAAAAAAGCTCATCCTTATGTAGATTATGTGGTTGGAACTTTTGCAAAACAACATTTTGGTGAAATTATAGAAGCAGTAGAAAAAGGTGAAAAAGCATTTACTCCTGATGATACAGAAGCTTATAAATTTGCTCCAGTTTCTGCTGAACCAGGACATTTTTCAACTTTTCTTCCAATTATGCATGGTTGTAATAATTTCTGCACATATTGTATTGTTCCTTATGTTCGCGGAAGAGAAATCAGCCGCCCGGTAGAAGAAATTTTGCAGGAATTAGACTGTCTTGCACGTTTTAAAGTTCTTGAAGTTACACTTATTGGTCAAAATGTAAATTCATATTCCTATAATGGAGTTAATTTTGCCCGGCTTTTGCAAAAAATTGCAGATCATCTCAAGGAAACAAAATCTCCAATTCAATGGGTAAGATTTATGTCATCTCATCCAAAAGATTTAACAGATGATGTAATTGATGTAATTGCAAAAGAAGATGTTCTCTGTCGTCATATTCATCTTGCAGTACAACATGGTTCAAATCCTGTTCTTAAAAAGATGAATAGAAATTATACTCGTGAACATTATATAGATTTGGTAAATAGAATTAAGGCTAAAATCCCTGATGTATCTTTAACAACTGACATTATGGTAGGTTTCCCAACCGAAACAGAAGAAGATCTTGAACTTACTTTAGATTTAATGCGTCAGGTTCAATATGAATCAGCAATGATGTATTACTATAATCCAAGAGAAGGAACTCCTGCCGCTAGCTGGGAACAAATACCAGAAGAAATTCGTAAAGAAAGACTTCAAAAGATAATTGATTTACAGCTTAAAATAACTCATGAACAGATGATTAAAAGAATTGGAAAAGTTGTAAAAGTGTTAGTAGAAGGAATCAGCCGGGACAATAAAGAAGAAGTTTTGGGACAGATTGAACAACACGAAAAAATTGCCTTTAAAGCTCCATCTTCTCTTATAGGACATTTTGTTCAGGTTAAGATAACAGATCTTAGTGGAAATACATACAGAGGTGAATTAGTTTCCTGAGTTATATTACATTATAAAGAGAGGTTTGATTATGATTTTTACTCTTGTAGTTTTATTACTAGTAATTGTTTTTTTTGCATTTTTCATTGGAATGAATCTTTCCAATATTTGTCAGTCTTTCTGGTTTTTTAAGACTTATACAAATATTCCCGTTGCCGTCCTGGTATTAATTGCCTTTGCAGCAGGAATAGTTGTTTCAATTTTGTTTTTTCTGGTAGCAAAATTAAAGGCTTCAGCAAAAGAAGATAGAGAAAGGCAGGTAATTGTACAAGAAGAAAAGCCTTCAAAACGTCAGGAAAGAATAAAAAGAAATCTCGAAAGATTAAAAAATAAAGGCGCTGCCAATAAAAAAGATTCTAAAATTTCTGTCGATAATAATAATACAGATTCTTCTGCTCAAACTCAGACAAATGAAAACCAGCAGGATTCTGAAAAAAAATGAGGATAAGGAAAAAAATAATGTTCAATAAAAAGCTTCTGACTGGCCTGTTTATATGTTTTTTTACAATAACATCAATTTTTGCTCAAGAAAAAGCTAAAGATATTGCTGAACAGGCTGCAAAAGAAGACAATGTTGAAGATTCTATCACTTATGTAAAAAATCAGATTTCAAAGGTAAGTGATTTGGCAGAAAAAAGAGCCCTTTATATTTTCCTTGCATCTTTACAGGAACAGATGGCTTATTATCAGGATGCTCAAAAATCTTATGTTACAGCTGCAGGAATAAAAGCCGGTGATGTTCAGGGAATGCCTAAAAAATCAAATGAAGAAATTGTATTAGCTGCGGTTCGTTGTGCACTTTCTTCGGGAGATTATGAAAGCGCAGATTCTTATTTAAATTCAAGTGTTAGAAATTCAAAAGATCAGACAATTCAGGCATATATTAAATTATATTCTCAGTGGAGTCTTTTATGCAGGGCAGAAACAAGTGCTGATTTACAGGAACCTTTTCTTTTACTTCAGACTTATGCAAAATTAGATAATATGCTGGTAGTGCAACCTGCAATACTTCTTACCTTATGGTATCTTTCTGGCGAAAAAACATATTCAAACGAAATATTAAAGAAATTTCCAAAATCTGTTGAAGCTGCAATTGTAAATGGGGATGTTCAATTACTTCCAACTCCATTCTGGTTCTTTGTTCCAAAAAGTGGAGAAGCTGAACAAGGAACAGGTTCTTATGTTACAGCAAGTATACCAGAAGAAACTAAAAACACTGCCAAAAAAGATTCATCTGATTCAAATGATAAAATTTCAAAATACCAGCTTGGACTTTTTAGAACCCAGGCAAATGCAGAAGCTCTTGCTAAGGAAGTAAAAGATAAGGGCTTCCCAGCTTACGTAGTATCTGATGTAAGACCTAGCGGAACAACCTACTATATTGTTCTGGTAAACGAAGATTCAAAAGGAAATATTGCAGACAGACTTAGAAGCAGTGGATATGACTGCTATGGTGTTGAGTAATCTTCCAATTCATTTTTAAAATCAATTATCTATATAACTTTTGTATGGCTTTTTATTAAATATTAAATATGTTAAAATAGAATAGATATTATAAAAATTGCTTTACAAGACAATAAAATAATCCAGTGACATCAAATAACAAAGGAGATAAATAAATAATGGCTAAAACTTTTGATGATAAAAAAATAATTTACACTATGGACCGTGTTGGACGTGCTTATGGTACAAAAATTGTATTAAAAGATATAAGTATTTCGTATTATTATGGTGCAAAAATTGGTGTAATTGGTGCAAACGGTGCCGGAAAATCATCTCTTTTTAAGATTCTTGCAGGAATTGATACAGATTTTACAGGAGAAACATCTTTAGCTCCTGGCTATACAATTGGTTATTTGGAACAGGAACCTTATCTTGAACCTGGTAAAACTGTAATTGAAGTTGTAAAAGAAGGTGTAAAAGAAATTACAGATCTTCTTGAAGAATTTGATAAAATAGGAGAAGCATACGGGGATCCTGATGCAGATTTTGATAAACTTGCTGCCCGTCAAGGTGAAGTTCAGGAAAAACTTGATGCCCTTGATGCATGGAATCTTGATGCAAATCTTGAACTTGCAATGGAAGCTTTACGTTGTCCTCCTTCAGATCAGGTTGTTGATGTTCTTTCTGGAGGTGAAAGACGCCGTGTTGCACTTTGTAGACTTCTTCTTCAAAAGCCAGATATTTTATTATTGGACGAACCTACTAACCATTTGGATGCCGAAACTGTTGCCTGGCTGGAAAAACATTTACATGATTATCCTGGAACAGTAATTGCTATTACTCACGATCGCTACTTCCTTGATGAAGTTGCCGGATGGATTTTGGAACTTGACCGTGGAGAAGGTTATCCATTTAAAGGTAATTATACAAGCTGGCTGGAACAGAAAAATCAGCGTTTGGCCCTTGAAAATAAAAACGAAACTGCCCGTCAAAAAGAAATTCAGCGAGAGTTGGAATGGATTCATATGGGTGCAAAGGGAAGACAGGCAAAGCACAAGGAACATATTACTCGTTACAATGAGTTAATGGCTCAGGAATCAAAAAAACAACTTAAGGATACTCAAATTTCTATTCCTGCTGGTCCACGTCTTGGAAATCAGGTAATTGATTTTGAAAATGTAACAAAAGCTTTTGGAGATAAATTATTATTCGAAAACTTAAATCTTCATATTCCTGCAGGTGCTATTGTTGGAATTGTAGGTCCTAACGGTGCTGGTAAAACAACATTATTTAAAATGATAGTTGATGCTGCTGGTCAGGAAGGTGGAGAAAAACCTGATTCTGGTACAATTAAAATTGGTCAGACTGTAAAATTGGTTTATGTTGATCAGATGCGTTCCGGACTTGATATGAATAAAACAGTTTACGAAACACTTGGTGGCGGCGGCGATTTAGTAAAACTTGGTGCTGTTGATGAAAAAGGCAGGGCGCTTGAAGGTGGTGTTCGCGAAGTAAATGCTCATGCTTATTGCGGCTGGTTCAATTTTGCTGGTCCAGATCAGAATAAAAAAGTTTCAGTACTCTCGGGAGGAGAAAGAAACCGTTTGAATCTTGGAATGATGCTTAAAGAAAGTGGAAACGTTTTACTTTTTGATGAACCAACAAATGACCTTGATGTAGAAACAGTTCGTGCTTTGGAAGAAGCTTTGGAAGACTTTGCTGGTTGTGGTCTTGTTGTAAGTCATGACCGCTGGTTCCTCGACCGTATCTGTACCCATATTCTTGCTTTTGAAAACAATTCTGAAGTTCGATTCTTTGAAGGTAACTGGTCTGAATATGCAGAATGGAAGATGAAAGAATTTGGAGAAGATGCCGGAGTTCCTAAACGTACAGTTTACAGAAAACTCAGCAGATAATTTTTCTTGAATTCTATAGGAGTAATCAGTAAATTTAGTCTATGTTTGGATTTATGATGAAGAAGAGTTTCTGCGATGGTTGGGATAATCTTCTTGGGGTATTTTTAGTTAATGTAATCTGTAGTTTTTCCTTTATAGGATTATTTATGCTTTTCCTTACTTTTATTAAGGCAGAAGCAATTCTTCTTGCTGGTCTGACTTTTGTACTTGCCACAATAATATTATCAATCTTGGTTTTTGCTTATGGCGACAGTGCTGCGGAAATTGCTAATTTTAATTCTGTAAGATTTGTGGATTTTTTTAAAGCCATTCCACATGCTCTTCTTGATGGTTTAAGATTTGGACTTTTAGTTTCTGGAATTACAATTATTTCCTATATTGGAATTTCTTATTATTGGAGTGTAGATTTTTTACAAAAGTACAGAGAAATTGGAATATTTCTTGGCGCTCTTTTAATGTGGATGGATGTTTTTGTACTGCTTTCTTTGCAGTGGTTCTTGCCAATCCGTTCATTAATGAAAAATAATTTTGCTAAATGTCTTAAAAAATCTTTTATTATCTTTTTTGATAATACTGGATTTTCTATTTTGATGTTTTTTCATAATTTTGTTTTACTTGTAATTTCAATTTTTCCATTTGTCGGAATGATGCCTGCCTGGGCTGGTATTTTAATTGCACAGACAAATGCCTTGCGTTTAAGGCTTTATAAATATGACTATCTGGAAGAACATCCTGAATTGCAAGGCAAAAGACAAAGAAATAAAATCCCTTGGGAAGAATTAATTTATGACGACAGGGAAACATTAGGCCCTAGAAAGTTTAAGTCCTTTTTATTCCCTTGGAAAGAAGATTAATTTACAGAGTTTTATAATACGTCGAGTCAAGGCACACATACGCTTAAAGCCTTGACTTTGCTGTTTATAGGGTTTATTACAACCCCTAAATAAAAAAAAGAGCTTTAATTGTAAAATTAAAGCTCTTTTTTCGTGAAAATTAATTATTTATTTTGAGATAAGTAAAGTCTTTGTATCTACCTTTACACTTCCTTCTCCATTTTTAAGAATATTTAAATTGAGGCTCTTTCCTTCTGCTGCAAGATGAGCAACAGTTGTAAACAATCCAAGTTTATCAGCATCAAGAGTGTCTTTTAAATTATCGGCTTCGCTTGTGAAACTGAACCAGGTTGTCATTTCTTCCTTTTTTGTAAAATCAGCAAGAACCTCTAAATCTTCTTTACTTGTTTTTGCCAAATCGAGACCGTCAATAATTATAGTTGAAATTTTTACACCACCTTCATTAAGTGCTTTGATTGTATTTACAACTTTTGGAAGAGTGAATGTTTCCTGATTGAAATTTAAGATAGTTCTGTTTCTAGCAATATCATCAGCTAAATCTGCTTTATTATCAATATTCTTTTTCTTAGATATTTCTGAAAGTATATTTGAATACCATGAAATTACATTTGATGAATGCTGATCAAATGAAACATGAACAATTGCTTTATCTCGTAAAAGGGAATCTAATCCAAATTGAACTAATACAGAGGTTTTTCCTAGTCCTTTTTTAGCTGTGATTAATCCCAGCTCCCCATTTTTAAGCTGGCCTGTGATGTTTGTAAAATACTGTACAGGACTGAATTCAATTAAGTCTTTTTTTTCCATAATGGTACTCCTATTTTTTGAGGTAGAAAATCGTTTTTGGAATTAAGGATGAATATTCTCAAAACCTAAACTTAACTAATTTAAATATAACACGGAAAATTGGTTAAAGAAAATTTAAAATAAAAAAAAGAACGTTTAAAATGAATAGTGCAGATGGCACTATTCAGGGCAAACGCATT
>CAMGTC010000117.1 GCA_946061765.1 uncultured Treponema sp. | reverse complement strand
AGAGCCATGCTGAAGTTTAGTTCTTCCTTCTCGTAAGTTTTCAGCTTGTCATTTTATTTAAACCTTCCCGTCTGTAAAATATCTATTTTCTGATTTGATTAAAACAATTATACGATTGAATCAAGAACATCTACCACTTGTGAATCATAAAACTGGGGCTGCTCTCTTAAAGCCTGAATTGCCGATTCCTTATCCATTGTTTGCCTGTAATTTCTCTTACTAGACAGTGAAATGTAAGTTTCTGCAACACGAATTAAACGGGCAATCTGAGGGATTTCTTCTCCCTTTAAGCCTTTTGGATATCCTGTACCATCCATATTTTCGTGATGTTTGATTGCAGCATCTTCAAAAACAGACCAGTATTTTTTAGGTACAAAATCAAGATATTTTTCAAAAAGATTAACATGCTCTTTCATTGCTTCTTTTTCGTCGTCACTAAGAGTTTCGCGTGTAAGCAAGTCTGAATCCAAAGCAAGGAAACCTGCATCATAAACCATTGCCGCACAGAAATTAAGCATAGACATTCCCTGAGGAATTCCTAATTTTATAGACATTTTATAAACTAATTCACTTACGTTCTTAGAATTATTTTTACGTCCTGTAGTCTGGTCAATTTTGGAACCCAATTCTTCGCATTTTACAGCAAGTTCTTTTAAAGCTTTTTCATCTTCTTCGGAGAAAGTAACATCTGGAAGTGCTTCTGGCGACTGCCAGGTTGAAGAGCCTGCAAGTCTTAAAGTTGGATTTGAACTGTATAAATCTGTAATTCCGCCAAGAAGTAAGTTGGTTTGATTTTGCTGACTTGCGGCCAAAGCTGTAACCATTTTGAAATAGGTTTCCTGCTGAATTTCCTGCTGTTTTAATCCCTTGTGAACAAAAATTGTTACAAGAACAATAATCAAAACTATAAGAAGTGCAATTCCAATTACGGCAAAAGCAATTACTCTGGTTGAACGTTTTGTTTCTTTTGCACTCTCAGAAAATGCGTTTCCCATATCTTTAAGACCACTTTCCAAAGCCTGTTTCATTTCCAGTTGATTTTGTTTTGCAGCTTCATTCTGTTCACGCAATGCCTGAGTTGTTTCTTCCATAGATTTCTGGAAATTTTCGTTGCTTTCAAGCTGAATTTCCATATTGCGCTGTTGAGCTTCCTGAAATTCCTGCTGAAAACGAATATCATCTGCACGTTCCTTTTGACGTAAAGCTTCTTTTTTGGCAGCCTGGTCTAATTCTATCTGCTTTAATAATTTTTTGATTTTTGTATTTGCAATATCAGGATATTTTTCAAGATTCTGCTCTATATCTACCATTTCGATATCATCAAAATTTTCTAATTGAGCCTGTAATTTTAATATATAAATTGTCTGTGCAAGATAGATAATTTTTGAATGATCTAATTTATCTTTTTCTGTAGCCAATGATGCGTTGATATATTTGTAAGCATCCGCTATATTTTCGGCCTCTAATGCCTCATCTGCCTTTGTTAAATATTTGCTTGAAAGATCATTAGCACTTAACAAAGAAAAGGTAAAAAGAGAAAGAAATATTGCAAATAATACTGTTTTAATTTTATTTTGAACCATTTTCTGCTCCAATTGCAAGTACAAAACTTGCTCTGTTTTCTATACCTTCTGATTTTACAAAGAAATAATCTTTTATACCAATTTTTAAAATCATATTGAATTTTTCAGTTTCTCCAAATGGAATTGTTAGCGATGCTTTTGCAGAGGCAGCAGCTTTTACGTCTTCATAAAATAAATGTCCTGGAAGATAATCCATATTTAAGTTTATATATGAAGTACCGAGCATTAATCTTTCTAGAGAAAAGCCAAGTGCAGGAGAATAAAAATTATCCATGATATTATTTCTACTTGTTTCTGCTTCAGCTGATTTTCCTGTAGCAAGAGCAACCGCACCAAATCTTAAGAAAAATTTCTTTGAGAAATTATTCCAGGCCATTTTTGGAACTAGCTCCATTCCTGCCAAAATTGGAGTATCATTAGAACCATCACCAACAGCAAGGAAGTTTCCTGCAAAATCTGTATCAATTCCAAAAGTTTTATCCTGATTTGAATAAACATAAGAATATTCCAAAGAAACACCGTAATTAAATCCATTGTACATTGGATCATATGAAGTGTTTATAAGATTTGAAAAATTCATTAAACCAAAGTCAATTAACCAGCTGGAATGAGAAAGTTTTGTATCGGCCCCGGAAATATAAACTTGTCCGCCACTTGTAGTAGCAGTGGAAATATATTCTTTATCAACACTACCCCTCTGACGTTCCTTGGCTACTTCTATTTTCTGGGCCTTTGCCTGTTCTTCCTGAAGAGCAAGTTCTTCCTGATGTTTTTGTTCATCGTAAGCATCAGAAATCATGCTGTACAATTCCAAAGCAGATTCGTTATCCAAATTATTTTCGATGATGATTACAATTGCAGACATTGCAAAGTTATATTCATCACTCAAGACTAAGCGTCTTACCTTTTTCTGAGCATAATTTTCTATAAGATAATAATTTTTATCATTCTGATATTTCTGAAGAATTTCATTCAATACTTCTTCAGATTTTTTGGCAAAACTTTCGTCTATTTCTTTGTAAATATTACTGACATATTCATCTACAGCAAACAAAGAAGTTGCTAAAGAAATAAATATCAGTATAAAAAATATTGTCTTAATTCTATTATTAATCATTACAACTCCTCTTTACTATACCAATTAGAATACGTTAGTTCTTACACCAACTGCAATCTGGAATACTTTATTTTTAATTTCAACTGTAGACTGAACATCAGTTGGAATAAACCATAAAGAACCTTCTGTATAGAATGCAAATGAACTGAACATTTTTACATTATTTAACTTAATCTTAGGGAACTCGAGCTGGGCCAAAATTGCCGAAAGGGCCTGTGTTCGCTTAGATGTAGTTAAGTCAAACCAGGTGAACTGAGCTCCTAATGCAGCTGCAGCAGACAACCATTCCCAGTCATGTCCAAAAAGGAAACTGAACGGAAGTGTAGCAACATTGGCAAGAATCTTAACTCCCATTATGTTTTCTCCACCGTAACGTGTATTTGTAAGCTCTCTTTTTAATATTTTTGAAGCTGCATCACGTTGTTCCTGAGTGAACTGTCCCCACTGGAACTGGAGTTTTACTACATCATCAAAAAATGTAAGACCAGCACCAATATCAAAGAGTGTTGCCCCCCAGAAATGGAAGTCTAAATACAATCCCTGGATAAATGATGGAACTTCGTAAGAGGCTTTATCACCTTTTCTTAATGTAATCATAACATCTTCAAGTTGAACATCATCTCTAGAAAGTCCTGATACTTCAAGTTTTTGGTTATAAGCACCACCAATTGCAGGTGAAATCAGTTTAATACTTGGATTTATATTGTCAATCTGGATTATTGTTCTTGTTACTGCTACTTCATGATTTTTCATTGTAGCTCTTACAAGCATAAAATGATAACCTTCTGGCAAATCCTGATTTTCGACACGATACATCCATTTTTCTGCCTTAGAAACTTCTGTAAAGGTTTTACCGTTATCAAAAGAGATTTCTACTTTTGCAACTTGTTTTGATGCAATTTCTGCTTTAAATTCAGGACTTGCTTCTTTTGTCTTAGAGAATAATAAATCATCTTCGCCAATTGAATATCCAGCCTGACCTCTGATATATGGACGATTTGTAGCAAAATCTCCGTAAGTAAAGTTATCAATTGTTACCCAAGGTCCTACTGGATTGTAAGTAACTGTCTGCTCTCTTGAAGGAACAATCTGTCCTGTAGAAAGAACCGCATCAACTCTGTAAGTATGTGGGCCTTCTGGCATAATTTCAGGGGTAATATCAAACTTGTAGAATCCAGAGCCTGTAAGCTGTGTTTCTGAAATCATTCGCTGGTCAATAAATAATCTGAGGGCATTAATATCATTTTCTGCATTAGCTTGTCCGTAGATTGTAAAAATACCCTGTTTATGTTCACCATTCAAAGGATAAAGAATATCAACAACTGCAGGAGCCTTATTTTTTTCGAGATGGATATTACGGCTTACATTTGTTATGTTTCCGGCCTTATCTTTTGCAGTTACTTCTACGTTATAGAAACCATCTTCCAAATCTGAAATATCAATTACCTGGCCAATGATTCTATCAATATTAAGTGGTTTTTCGATTGCTTCACTTGTTTTCTCAAGATTTCGGATTGTTACATTTAAATCTGTAACTTCTACGTTATCATAAGTATTTCCAGAGAAGAATAATGAACCTGTTGTCGATGAATCATCAATTGGAAGTTCAAGATTTAATCCTGGTGCATCGTTATCGATATTAATCAAACTTGAATACAAACCTGTTATGCCATAATTATCTGTTACTCGGAGGAATACAACCTGAGTTCCACCTGGAATAGCACGGGTATCAACTACATAAGACCATTCTTCTGTTCCAACTGCATCATTAAATGAATTACCGTTATCAAGTGAAACTTCAACTTTTGCAATTCCGTTTTTATCACTTGCCCAACCAGAAATTGTTATAAGTTCGCGAACCGAAGTATCAATTGTAGGAAGTTCTACTGCACCTTTTGGCTCTTCAAGAGAAATTCTAAATGTTCTTGAAGTTTCGTTACCTTTTACTCCGTTGATATCAACAGCGTAAACTGTAACTGTATGTTCGTTATCTGTCATTGTCGAAAGTGGAACATCAATTGCAAAACTTGTTCCCATTTCTGGCAACTGACGATAGTCACCATCATCAATCTTATAGAAAATAGAAGAATCTCCATCATCATCATAAATAACACCGGAAATTGTAAAGTCACGAGTGATTACCTGCATATCTTCTGGAACGTGAATTTCAGAACGAGGCAAATCTGATTCATTATCAATTATAAAGTCCCATGCTTCTATTCTCTTTATATTTCCTGCATCATCTGTAAAATCAAATGACATTGCTTCATCAATTGGACATTCTTCTGTTCCTATGTAAGCAGAAACTAATGGGCTAATTGCAATATTTTTTCTAACTACAGGATGTCCTTCTTGAGGAGGAGTTAGATATTCTGCTTTCTTTAAATAAGCATTATCTTTTACTTCAAATACAATTAAATTTTGACCGTTTACAACATCTTCTGGAAGAGGTTCTACAATACTTACTTCTGGAGCTGTTGTATCTTTGTAGCAGCTTGTACATACATTTGTAACAGCATCAGATTTATCTGTAACTCTAATACTTAAAGAAACAAGTCCATCAAGTGTTTTAGAAAGTTCAATTTCCTGTTCAAAAGTAACACCTTCTGCAGGACCTTTGATATCCATTTTCTGCCATGACTTTCCATAATCAAAAGAGTATTCTACAGATTTAATTCCATTTACATCTACAGCTGTTCCAGAAATTTTAACTGACTGGCCTAACCACTGGTGTAAAACTGGAGTAAGTAATACAACTTCCGGTGCCTTTAAATCTGATATAAAATTTACTTTTTCAGATTCATAAACATCACCATATTTATCAATTACTTTAAGACCAACATCTGTAAAATAACCATCTTTGTTTGCTGTAAGAATAAAGAGTTTTCCTTCCTGTTTAAGAGAAAGGCCTTCTTTTTTATTTATAATTTCAGCTTTTGGCTCTACACAATTAGCATAGAAATAGTATTCAGAACCATTTCTTAAAACATATGAGTTTTCTGCTTTTTGATACAAAGTTTCGCTTGCAGGGAACTGATAGATTTTCTCTACATCGTCAACTTTATCGTTCTGGCGAATTACTGCAATTGAACCTTTAAGAGATTTTTCCAAAGAATCTGCTTTAATAGAAACTGTAAAATTATTAATTCTAGATGGCAAATCAAGAACTGGAATAGTTGCTGTCCATTTTGCAGGATTATCTTCTGTTGGTTTTGTTAATTTTGCTGAACCAGAAGAAATGATTTTTCCACCAGGAACTTCTGCCCCGGAAAATTCATAACTTACAGAATTAACTGTTGCAGAGGTGTTAATATCTACTGTAATTGTTCCTGCTTCTGAAGAATTATATGGAAGAATGACATTCATTCCACTTACATATTCACTATCATTTACCATAGCAATATTTGCTTCTAGAGATGGAGCTTTTACAGCATTAAATTTTCCAGAATATTCTTTTTCATCTGGACCAATAATTGTCATTAAAAGTGGATTAATTCCTTCTGACATTTTTTCGCGAGGGAAAATCTCGAAAGACTTATCTAAATCTCCCTGATAAGCTACAAGTCCGTAAACATCACTTCCATCAACAAAAGTGATTAATGGAGCCTTAACTGCAGGCATTTTTCCATTTACTTCTTCTACATCTGGTATAATTGAAATTGCACTTGCGTTAGTAGATTGATTTCCACCAGCACTTTGAGCCACAATTTCAACTACATAAATTCCAGGATTAAAAGCTGAAGTTTCTACATTGAATGAATATGAACCGTCTTCAGAAAGCCTGATTGAATTAAATTCCTGACTTGCAGCTTCTGCTTTAAAACTGCTGATTACCCCACCTTTAATTTCTATTGGGGCAGACAAAATTCTATATTCTGCTTTGCCGATTCCTGTAGAGCAGGTAATTTTTCCTGATACATTGTATTTTCCACTTCTTGCATCAATTACTTTTGTAGAGTTTGCACCAGTAATTGTAATTTTTGGGAAGGCAGTATCATCTTTAAAAATTATTTCTCTTGAATAAACTTCATGGCCTTTATCTGTAATAACTCTGATTTTTACAGGTTCTGAACTACCTATATTTGCATCATGTTTTCCAGGAATTAATTTAATTTGATTTCCTACCAGCTGAGCTTTTGCAAAAGGAGTTTCTGGAATTAATTCTACAGAAGCTGCCTTTCCGCCAATTAAGTATGCAGTTGCAGGATAGTCTCTGTTATTTATGATTGAACCATCGTCTGCAATTCTACTGTCCGATAAAACAACTTGAAGTTCATCAGATTTTACTACAGAGGTATTTGTTACATAGAAGATAGATTCATATTTATTTGTTCTGTCTCTTGTATCTGTAGCAATAATTGTATAGTGAATTAATCCCTTTGGAGTTTCTGCCGTAATTGGAAGGTCTACTTTATAACTAGAAACATTCTTCAATTCAACAGTATTTTCTATACTTCCGCTGCTTCCCCAATTAAGAATTGTATCTATCTGTTTAATTCCAACTCCAGATTCAACTTTTACAGTGTAAAGGGCTCCACTTTCCGGATGAATTTCATAACCGTTTACAAATGGGGTTGTTTCTTTATTTACAGTTATTTCACCTTCGTTAAATTGTGGAATAAGTCCGATTACATCAATTGATGTTACTAAAGGATTTCCAACTACCCCGTTGATATCTGTGGCCGTAACTGTAATTTTATGTACTCCTGCTGATAATTCTTCTGTAGTTCCCAAATCAAAATAGAAATCGCCTTTTGTTTCCTGAACAATTGCTTCTTTTGAATCCAGCTGAACCTGTACAGATTGAACTTCATCATCGTCGGTTGCAATACCACGGACAATTAATCTTTTATCCTGACCAAATACATCAAGATTTTCTGGTTCAACAATAGAAACTATTGGTTTGTCATCTTCTTGATTTAATGGAATTGTCATTGTTACATCAACAACGTTATCAACACTATCTACTGCATGAATTACAAATTTTGAAGATTTATCTTTCTTACCAATTGTATCTAAATCAACGCACCAGTAAGGGTTTCCTGGAACTAAATCAAAAGTTCCAGATAAATCACCAAAGGTCCAGGAAAGTTCTTTTACACCAATTTCATCTTTTGCAAAACCGGCAACAGAAAATTTTCCGTTCATAACCTGATTCTCTGCAGGATAAATTATTTTTACATCTGGTTTTTTATTATCAATAAAGAAAAGAAATGAATATAAACCAACTGATGAAGCGCGGTCTATAGCTTTAAACCATAAAACTGCAGGTCCATCCTGGAATTTTTTTGTATCAATAGAAAAATCAAATTCACAAATAGAAAAATCTTTTGAACGCTTAAGTTTAACTTGTTTAAATGTTTTTCCACCATCTACAGAAAAACTTAACTCTTTAATTCCATTTCCATCTTCTACTGTTCCATGGAATTTCTGATTTCCGCTTACCAGCATACCCATTGAACGATCTAAAACTGTTGTTAAAGGCTGTTTACGGTCAAGTTGCCAGGTTAAAATTGTATTTTTAGGATCTGAAGCTTTATTCTGATTATAGTAATTTGTTTTTGGTTCATCATTAATATCATAACCAATTACACGAATTGTATGAGCACCTTCTTCAAGATCATTTGTATCAAGATAATACGACCAGAATTCTGTTCCCTGAGCAAGAACAGTTTTTTCATGATCTGTACCTTCATCTAAAACTAATTCAACTTTAGAAACTCCATCATCGTCAACACAAGTACCAACAATATTCAAGTTTCCTACAACTCTCATGTCTGGATAAGGGTTAGTAATTCCACATTTAGGTAAATCTGAATTTGGATCTACCATAATATTATGTGGCCCTTCAATATAAACATTACCACCCAAATCTGTAGCAGTAATCATAATATTATATTTTCCAGGTTTCTTAGCTTCTAAATCAAATTCTTCCTGCCAACTATTAATATTCGATGCAGGAATTTCTTCAATATCACTTTTTTTTCGTGCAAAAGCAGGAATTACAAAGAGAAATGATAAAGATACCAATACAAGAGTTTTTAAAAATTTTGACATTAAGCGCTCCTTTTCAAGGAAATAG
>CAMGTC010000116.1 GCA_946061765.1 uncultured Treponema sp. | reverse complement strand
GAGCCTTTTTGAACCACGCCCCACTCCTTCGCACCAACATTACGGAAAAGCATTTTTAATGCGTTTGCCCTGGAAAATTCATTTACAGCAAAGAAAGTAAAAAAAATGACCGTCAAGCAACGCAGGACGGCCATTAAGGATGTAAACTATATATAAAGAGGAAACTCTATATATCAAACTAAACTTAGATAAATCTGATCCGCAAGTCCAAAACCTGCATTTTTTGTCATTGCAGTTGCGTATTCGTCATAAAGCATATCTTCGTAAGTCTGCATGGCAAAATCAGAATCATCATTTTTGTGAACTGTTTTACGCATTTCTGAAAGCATTTGTTTTACAAAATAATTCTCCAGTTCCATAGATTTTTCGAACAATTCAGAAGTGCGGTCGATTGCTTTAGATTGAACATGTGGATTTGCCTGATTAGCGGCTGCACCAATAGCTTTTGAATTTTTGAAATTATTTCCTTCAAAAGTTCCGGCAAAACCTGAGCTGTATTCACCGTTTAATCTTCCACTTTCAATTATTTGTGAAGAGGAAATTGTAGATTTTCCATCATTTTTACTTTTAAAAGCTTCAATCAATTCTGAAAATTTTGATGAGTCTGCATTATTTTTTGCAGCTGTTAATGCACTCTTTCCATTTGTAATTGAAGAAAAAGTATTAGATACTAAAGCGATTTCCATGTCTTAATTCCCCTCACTTTTAATTAAAACTATCTCTTAAGATTTACAGCAGTAGAAAGCATATTATCAGAAGTTTGAATTGCTTTACTGTTGAATTCATAAGCTCTCTGAGCAACAATCATCTGTACCATTTCATTAACAACAGAAACGTTACTCATTTCCAGGAACTTGTGGCGAACATCACCAAAACCTTCGTATCCTGGACGACCTGCAATTGCTTCTCCAGAGGCATTAGTAACCTTGTAAAGATTATCTCCTGTAGCCTTTAAACCAACTGCATTTGGAAATCTATATAATTCAATCTGACCAACTTCAATTGGATCATTTCCACCATTTACTTTTACACTAACTAAACCTGTCTGTGTAACAGTTAATGTAGAAACATCATATCCTTCAGGAAGAATGATTTCTGGCATAACTCTTAAACCGTTATTTGTTACAAGCTGACCATTTGAATCAACTTTAAAAGAACCGTCACGAGTATATGCATAAGAACCATCATATTGCTGAACTCTGAAAAAACCTTCACCTACGATGGCAACATCAGTATCAACACCAGTATTTTGCAATGAGCCCTGACTCATAATTCTCTGAGTAGCTCCAATTTTTACACCAGTACCCTGCTGAATTCCTACAGGAGTTACAGTATCTTCTGTTGCTGGAGTTCCTGCCAATTTTACATTCTGATAAACCAAATCTTCAAATTCAACTCTCTGCTGTTTGTAACCAGTTGTATTTACATTAGAAAGATTATTTGAAATTGCATCAATATTTGATTGTTGACCGTTCATACCTGTTGCAGCGGTCCATAAACTTCTAACCATAAAAAAAATCCTCATTAGGAGGGGAAGCTGCTTCGCAGCTGTGTCTTCCCCTCGCTTCAGCCAGCACTTAAGTTCTGGCTTTCGCTACCCCTTCAAGCGGCCTCAAACGCCGGCCGCAACGCCGCTAATTCAACTGAGCAACTTTAGACCACAGTGTACTCATCATTGTATCTTCTGATTGAATAGTTTTTTGATTTGCCTCATAAGCTCTGTTAATTTCAATCATCTGTACCATTTCGTTTACAACATTTACATTTGAAGTTTCTGTATATCCCTGTAAAAAACCTGGACGTTCATCACCTTCTGCTATATGAGCAGGGCCTGAAATATCATTCGAAGAATAAAGACTTTCGCCCATTTTCTTTAAATATCTTTCATTATCAAAACGAACAACTTTAAAACGGTCAATTTCTTCTCCCTCTTGAGAAATCAGAACTCCGTCTTCGTTTACAGTAAATTTATCATCTGCAAGACGAATAATTCCCTTTTCACCCAAAACTGGATATCCGTCTTTTGTTTCAAGAATACCTTCTTTTCCGATTAAAAAGTTACCATTACGGGTGTAACGTTCTCCAAGTGGAGTTTGAATTGAATAAAATCCATTACCCGTAAAAGCAATATCTGTATTTGTATTGGAAATCTTAAAAGACCCCTGGCTAAAATCAATGTAATTTTCATTTGTTTCTACACCAAGTCCAACTTTACCAATAACAGGAGCTGCATCCGCACTACCCATTCCATTTGGAATTTCATACATACCATCAAGATTTGCACGGCGGATTAAAAGCTCTGGGAATGATTTTGAAACTGTAATATCTCTTTTATAACCGGCTGTATCAACATTAGCCAGATTATTAGATATAGCATCAAGTCTGTTCTGCTGGGCATTCATTCCTGATGCACCAGTATACCAACCACGAATCATATCTGCATTTCCTCCAGTTTTTTATAATTTACATCTATCTTAATAATCGGAAATACAAAATTTTTGTTTAGACATTTTTTCATATATTTAAAACAGGGCTTCCGCATTATAGACAAAAATCCGATTTTTTGGCTCCCAGTCACGCTTGCGTGATTCAAAAACGCACAATAATGCGCTACACGCTTTTTGTGGTATAGTAACTATTGAACTGTCGCTTCGCAGCAGCCACAAAAAAGTGCCTTTTTGAACCACGCACCGCTCCTTCGCACCAACATTACGGAAAAGCGTTTATAATGCACAAGCCCTGATATTTAAAATCTTAAAGTTTGCAATTATGTAAAATCGGATTTATAATAATTCTAAGCCGAAAAAGTTTTTAATTTTACAGCATAAAAAGGAGTTTCTTATGGCATACGAAGAAGACCAGGAACCAAGAGTCCTGTCTATTATTTTAGGAGGAGGAAAGGGAACAAGACTTTATCCTCTTACAAAGGAAAGATCAAAACCTGCAGTATCATTTGGAGGAAAATATAGAATAGTTGATATTCCTCTTTCTAATTGTATCAACTCAGGTTATAAAAAAATTTATCTTTTGACACAGTTTAACTCTGCGTCTTTACATTTACACATCGCAAATTCTTATAATTTTGATCGTTTTTCAGGCGGTTTTGTTGAAATTCTGGCAGCAGAACAGACTCTGGAACACAGTGGATGGTACGAAGGAACTGCAGATGCTGTTCGTAAAAACTTTATTCACTTTAAGACTCAAAAACCAACACATTATATAATTCTTTCTGGTGATCAGCTTTATAAAATGGATTTAAAAGCTTTTATGAATGCTCACATTAAATCTGGTGCTGAAATTACAATTGCAACAACTGCAGTAAATCGTCATGACGCCTCTGGTTTTGGCATTATGAAAATTGATAACGACAATAATGTAAAAGCATTTATGGAAAAACCAAAGCCAGATCAGAATATTGATGACTGGAAGATTCCACAAGATGCCCGCGGTTCATTACCAGCAGAAAAAGAATATCTTGCTTCTATGGGTATTTATATTTTTAATGCTAAAACCATGGAAGAATGTCTTGGCGGCGAAAACGAAAAATACACAGACTTTGGTAAAGAAATCCTTCCTTTAGCAATTGGAAAGAGAAAGATTAATTCTTACATCTTTGACGGATATTGGGAAGATATTGGAACAATTAAGTCTTTCTACGATGCAAATATAGCTTTAACAGAACCTTACCCTGCTTTTGATTTCTATGGTAATAATGCTCCAATCTACACACATATGCGTAATTTACCACCTTCAAAAATTAACAAGGCTGACATTGTAAGTTCTTTAACTTCAGAAGGATGTATTATTACCGATTGTAAACTTAACAAATCTGTAATTGGTGTACGTTCTATTATTGAAAACGGAACAGAAATGAACGGCGTTATTATGATGGGTGCCGATTATTATGATGATGAAAATGAGAAAATCGAAAATCATAAGAAAGGACTTCCTTGTACAGGTATTGGACAAAACTGTAAAATTGCAAATACAATCATTGATAAAAATGCCAAAATTGGGAATAACTGTAAAATTGGTGTTACAGGCAAAAAATACGAAGACGGTGATCACGGTTCCTTCTATTCAGCAGATGGAATTATCGTAATTCGTAAAGGTGCTGTAATTCCTCCAGGAACAGAAATCTAAAATCCTAAAAAAAATAGAAAAGGGCTGCATATTTTATAATTGTTTTTACAATTGCAGATATGCAGCCCTTTTTATTTAGGGTTTATTACAAACACTAAAAACGGCGAAGTCAAGGCTTTAAGCGTACGCGTGCCTTGACTCGACGTATTTTAAAGTTTTGATTTTTTAATTATTCTTCGTCATCATCTTTAGCATCACCAATTTTGCGAAGTAAAGTTTTACGTCCAATTCCGAGAATTTGAGCAGCCTTACTTTTATTTCCATTGCAGGCGGCAAGATTTTCCTGAATTAATATTTTTTCTGCTTCTTCAATTGGCATTCCCAAAGGAATTTCAATCATCTTATCAGAAGATTTATTTTGAATAGAAAGAGGTAAATCATCAATTTTGATTTCTTCACCATTACACATTACAACAGCACTTTCTACACAGTTTTCCAGTTCTCGAATATTTCCAGGCCAGTCATATTTTAACATTGCAGATTTTGCCCTGTTATCAAAGCCCTTAATATTTTTCTGATTTTTTATATTAAATTTTTTCAGAAATTCGTGCATTAAAAGTGGAATATCATCTTTTCTATCTCTCAAAGAAGGCATTTGAATTCTTAAAACATTAAGACGGTAAAATAAATCTTGTCTAAAACGACCTTCTTCAACTTCCTTTTCCAGATTTCTATTAGTAGCCGCAACAAGACGTACATCAACATCTATAGTTTTTTCGCCGCCAACTCTTTCGAATTTTCTTTCCTGTAAAACTCTTAAAAGTTTAACCTGGGTAACCATATTGATTTCGCCAATTTCATCCAAAAAAATTGTTCCACCATCCGCAAGTTCAAATCGACCTTTATGTTGATTTTCGGCTCCTGTAAAAGAACCTTTTTCGTAACCAAACAATTCACTTTCCAAAAGAGATTCAGAAAGGGCCGAACAGTTCACAGTAATCAAAGGTTTATCTTTTCTGTTAGATTGATTATGAATGGCCCTGGCAACTAATTCTTTACCTACGCCGCTTTCGCCGGTAATTAACACTGTAGCTTGAGAAGGTGCTGCCTTTTGAATTAAAGTTCTTACTCGGTTTAATTCAGCACTTTTTCCAACCATTAAATCGCTTTGATTTGAATTACCTAACTTTTCCTGTAATTCATTAATCTTCTGTTCCTGCAGGCGACCTTTAAGGGCATTTTTTACAATATGATTTAAATGATCCAGATCTAAAGGCTTAGTTAAAAAATCATAAGCACCTGCTTTTATTGCCTTAGTAGCGTCTTCAATACTTCCGTGTCCTGTAAGAACAATAATTGGAAGGCCAGGGTTTTCAGTTGTAACTCTTCTAACAACCTCTTCACCAGAAATACCATCCATTCTTAAATCTGTAATTACAAGATCAATTCCGCCTTTTGAAATTATATTAAGACCTTCTTTACCATTAGCAGCCTTTTCTACATTATAGCCTTCAATTTCAAAGTTATCTGCAAGACCATTTCTAATATTTTCTTCATCATCAATAGTTAGGATTGTAAACATAAACTACTCTCCTTCTGACAATAATTTTTTATCACTTTGAGGTAATGGGAAGGAAAGAGTAAAAGCGGTACCCTCTCCTTCTTTTGATTCAACCAAAATGTCCCCGGCAAATTCTTTTACAATTTTATAAACCATTGTCATACCAAGGCCTGTTCCATTTGCTTTAGTTGTATAGTAAGGTTCAAAAAGTTTTTGCAAAGTTTCAGAAGACATTCCACAACCGTTATCTTTAATTTCAATAATATATTTTGAATCTTTTATAAAAGTAGAAATTTCAAAATAACCTATATAATTATCTTTTTTGGTAATAGATTCCTGATTACACTCTGGAAATTTTGATTTGATTGCAGCCAGGGAATTTTGAGAGATATTCATAATAACATCTCTAAATAATTTTTCGTCCAAAAGGATTTTTGTATTATTTTCTGAAATATTCAGATTTATGTCGATATTAAATTTATTAAATTCAGCTTCAAAAAAATCAACACAATTTTGAATTAATTTTGCCGGATTTTTCAACTGTAAGGTAGCATTTACAGGCCTTACTGCAAATAAAAAGTCCATCACAAGTTTATTAAGATGATCAATTTCGTCACTAATAACTTCGATATGATCTTCTACAAATTTTTTACCAGGCAAAATATCTTGATTTTCGCGGGCTTTAGCAACAGCCTTATTTATCAACTGCAGGTGAATACTTATAGCCCCCAGGGGATTTTTTATTTCATGAGCCATACCAGCAGCAAGATTTGTAAGATTGGCCATATTTTCCATTCGGTGAACAATTACATCCTGATGTTTTTTATCTGTAATATCACGAATTAAAATAATTCTACCTTCAAGATTTGATTTTATTACCAGAGGATTAATTGTAATCTGTAAAAATCTAACACAACCACCGCTAGTCAAAGTAGAAAATTCTTCTGTACTATTTGTGATTTCTTTATCAGCACACTTTTTTAAGTAATCTGCAATATCAGAATCTTCAATTAATTCCCAAATTGGTAACTCAGAATCTTTTAAATAATCAAGATGAGAAGAAAATTTTATCTGACTTTCAACAATTTTATTACTCTGTAAAAGAAAAAAATCATTATTCAAAATTAAAAGACCTGTAGAAAAAGAATCCATAATTGAATAAAGATGTTCGTTTTCGTTGATTAAAACATTTAAAAGCTCTTCTAATTGTTGACGAGAAAGTTTTGGAATTTTCTGAGAAATCTTTTTTACGTAACTACGCATTATTATTTCATAACTCCCTGCATTTTTTGATTTAGGGCAGACATATCCCTTAGTAAAATCTCGAGGGCTGAATTTGGATTTTGATTATAAAGTGTAATATTTTCCCAGCAAATTTTTAGCAGTTCCATAGATTTTGCTGCAAATTCACAACCAGCAGGAAAATTTCTTAATGGTTTTTCGGCTTCTATCAAATAACGTAAAAATAAGCGTAATTCTACACGAGGGGTAAAATCATTACAATTTTTGACAATTTCCGCAATTTCTGGAATTTGTCGGTTAGCTATTGCCTTGTAAAATTTATCTGCTTGTGCCTTAACTAAATCTGGAGAAACAGGAAGAAAAGTAAGCAGATAATCATAAATTGAAGAAGAAAAATTATTGTCGTGGAAAACCCTTTCCAAAACTTCTTTTTCTTCAGATAAAGAACGAGGCTTAAAATTGTAAGTTCTTACTCTTGAAAGAATAGTCTGCATAATTGCATTTCTTTTACTTGTTAAAAGAATAAATAAACAAGATTCAGGAGGTTCTTCAAGAATCTTAAGCAAGGCATTTCTTACACTAGCCTGCATTCTATCTGCATTTTCTATAATAATTACCTTACGACCTTCTTCAGTTTTTACATGGCACCATGATTCAAGATTTCTAATTTGATTGATTGGAATTGAATCATAAAGATAAGATTTTTCTAAATCAGCAGAATAAGTCTGAATGTGCTGACAAATTTCTTCTAATCTTTCAAAATCTGGTAAATCTCTTGGAAAATCTATTATTTCAAGGTTTTCGTTGATACTTTCTATCAAAGCGCCAATTTTATTTAGCTTAGAATCTCCTTCCCACAAGATACCATTAAATCTTAGAGTCAATTTTCTGACACTTCGTAAAAATAAATACCTTGCTGCAACTTCATAAGAGGCATTATTTTTAACTGCCGAAAGAAAACATTCCTTGGCCAGAGAAATCTCCAAAAAACAATCTCTTGGACCTAAAAGCATAAGATTTGAAGTTGTAAGGGCCTTTTGCTGTAAACAGGAAGGACACATACAATTAAAAGATTTTGTGTGGTTATCTTCTTTACAATTTAGAACACGGGAAAGTTCAAAAGCCGCAGTTAATTTTCCTGAAGTTTCTGGTCCGGAAAACAAAATTGCTCTTGGGAGAAAATTATTCTTTAAATCGTAAGTAATAGCCTTAGAGGCACTCTGATTAACTATAGGATTTCTAATATAATATCCGTTCTCACAGTCCTTCTTCCAAAAATAGAAACTCCAAATTAAGAGATTAGGAAGCCCAACTGCACCAGAACTACGATTACACATATAAGAAACATATTCAATTACATCATCAAAATATGTAGACAAATGCTTTGGTGGCTGTGCGTTGTAGTTCTTTAAAAAGAATAACCCTTCGGTAGCAAGCCTTGTAATATCATAAGCATAACAATACGGCTTATATGTAGTTGATGGTGCATCGTGAAGGTAGAAACCACCATTGTATTCAGTTTCAAGCCACTCTCTTGCTGTTTTCAAACCATACTTCTTATTCATTTCGTAGAAAATCTTATTAAATGCGAAAAGTTTATCGTGAGACTTACCCTTTTCACAAAGCAGACTTGCTATATCTTTATTGCTTGCATTTGCATTAGCATCAATAGTCACATCTGCAACATTCTTATCTACGAATCCATCAATAAAATCAGAAAAGTTCATCTGACTTTCGTGAAATCCATTAAGATATTCAAAATCTTCACCATATTTTTCTGTAACTTTTTTAAATGCTGTTGAAAAGTTTTTATCAACTTTAAGATTAATATTGATATTTGCCATTATTTTACCTCTCATTTATCCAATCTACTGCTGTTTTAAAATTCCTAATGTTTCCGTCTACTTCA